>CADAPX010000036.1 GCA_902789925.1 Oscillospiraceae bacterium
GTTAATAAACAACGATAAAGCCGATTAAAACGCCGCCTGCCGACCATAAACCATGCAATTTAAATCCAATTTAAAATTCCGAACTCTTTCAAAAATCCCCTGGCAAACCAAGGTTAAAAAGCGTGACAAGTTGAAATGGACGTCGGTCTTGAAGGCGCCAACCTACCGCTTGTTGAGGACGCTTTAAAAGAGGAGGGGGCTTGAGGAAGGTTAAATATTACAGTTAGTTGTGAGACGGCGGCAGGCCAGCAGTTTTTTGCATGGTTTTTTAGAATTTGCTTGAGGATATTTAAGTTTATTGAGCTTTTTAGAAAAGATTCTGATTTTTTCAAAGAGAAAGGAATTCAATGAGACAAATATAACCTAAAATTAAAAAAATATTCATAAAAAGCTTGCTTTTTGCTAACCTATGTGGTATAATGGCCCAAAGGTTTGTTTTTGCTTTATGAACGGCTTGAAAGTTTAGCTTTAGCGGTGTGTGTATAGCGTTGGCCGATTGTGTGTTTAATGGTTTAGAATGGAGAGAAAAAATATATGAACTGTAAAAAATATTCTATCGATTTTGCTGGCAGGGAAGTTGAAGTTGAGGTTGGAAAAACCAGTTGCATGGCGGGAGGGTCGTGTTGGGTTAGATATGGGGACACTGTTGTTATGACGCATGCGACAATGGCCAATAAACCCAGGGAGGGCGTTGATTTTTTTCCGCTGTCTGTTGAATATGAAGAAAAATTATATGCTGTTGGAAAGATTCCCGGTTCGTTTTTGAAAAGGGAAGGAAAGCCTTCTGAACATGCTGTTTTGGTTTCGCGCTCGATAGATCGGCCGATTCGCCCCTTTTTTCCAAAGGATATGCGAAATGACGTCAGCGTTGTTTCAACCGTTTTGTCAACCGACATCGACAACAGTCCGGAAGTTTGCGCCATGCTTGGAGCAGCTGTTTCGCTTTGTGTTTCAAGCATTCCCTGGAATGGGCCAATTGTTGGCATTTCGGTTGGGTTGATTGGCGGCGAGATTGTTTTGAATCCGAGTCAAAAAGAAAGAGAGATTTCGGATCTTGACTTGACTGTTGCTGGGAGCCGTGATAAAATTGTCATGATTGAGGCTGGGGCGAAGGAAGTTTGCGAAGATAAAATCCTTGAATGCATAGCGGTTGCTCACGAAGAGATCAAAAAGATGGTTGAGTTTGTAAATAAAATAACCGATGAATGCGGAAAAAATAAAATAGCCTATGAATCAAAGCAGCTGCCGTCTGAAATTTTTGAGTCTATAAAAAGTGATTTTTGCGAACAAATCAAGACAGCTTTATATACAAATGACAAAAATGAACGTGATGATAATATGCGTCCAATAGTTGAAAGCATTCATAAAAAATATGATTCTCAATTTGAGGACGATTGCGCAGTTTTGGACGAGTGTATATATAAATTGCAAAAAGAGATTGTTCGAGGCTGGCTTTTGAATGAAAAAAAGCGCGTTGATGGAAGAGAAATGGACCAGATGCGTCCTCTTTCGTGTGAAGTTGGCTTGATTCCGCGCGTTCATGGCTCTGGGCTTTTTACTCGGGGTCAGACGCAGGTTTTGTCTGTTGCAACGCTTGGGTCTTTTGCTGAGGAGCAGAGGCTTGACGGGATTGACGAGAAGACAGCTAAAAGATATATACATCACTATAATTTTCCTTCATATTCAGTTGGCGAAACTAGGGCCAGCAGAGGGCCGGGAAGGCGTGAGATTGGGCATGGGGCTTTGGCTGAGAAGGCTTTGATTCCTGTTTTGCCAGATGAAGACGAATTTCCATATGCAATTCGAGTTGTTTCTGAAGTCTTGTCTTCAAACGGTTCAACTTCCCAGGCTTCAATTTGCGGCTCGACTTTGGCGTTGATGGATGCGGGGGTTCCGATTAAAGCGCCTGTTGCTGGAATATCTTGCGGGCTGATAACTGACGATGATGGAAAATTCATGACCATGATTGATATTCAAGGCTTGGAAGACTTTTTTGGAGACATGGATTTTAAAGTTGGAGGAACGAAAAACGGCGTGACAGCGATTCAGGTTGACATAAAAGTCGACGGACTCAGTATGGAGATCATTGCTCAAGCGCTTGAAAAAACAAGGAAGGCTCGGATTCATATAATAGAAAATGTCATGGAGCCTGTTATATCTAGGCCTCGCGGGGAAGTTTCAAAATATGCTCCAAAGGTTGAAAGCGTTTTGGTTCCTGTTGAAAAGATAAAAGACGTCATTGGCTCTAATGGAAAGGTTGTTCAAAAAATCAGCGCGGATTATGACGTGAAAATCGATATAGAAGAAGACGGAAAGACATATATTTTAGGAATTGACGCGGACAATGTCAGGGCCGCTAGAGAGGTGATCGAGTCCATAATACTTGATCCGGTTGTTGGGGCGATATATCGCGGAAAGGTCGTCAGGATTATGAATTTTGGCGCGTTTGTTGAAATTGCGCCGGGCAAAGAGGGCTTGGTTCACATATCAAAGCTTGATTTTAACAGGGTTGGTAGTGTGTCGGATGTTGTCAAAGAGGGGGATCAAATTTTTGTTAAAGTAACGGACATTGATTCTCAGGGGCGGATCAATCTTTCGAGAAAGGATGCGATGGCTGAATTGAGAAAATGACCTGAGAAGGCTTTAATTTTTGTGTATTTTTAACATATTTTTCCTTAATTTTTTGATAGTTTTTGTGGTTTGTTGCCTAGATTTAAAGTTTTTGGATTTTTTTTAAAATATCAGTTGACAGTTATGGAAAATTGGTGTATAATAAAATACGTCACAGGTTTCCAGCTGTTTTGCCGCTGTGGTGGAATAGGCAGACACAAGGGACTTAAAATCCCTCGGTATATATAATACCGTGCCGGTTCAAGTCCGGCCAGCGGCACCATAAATGATAATTTTGGTCTAACAAATCAGGTCTTTTTTGCTTGGTTTGTTTTTTTATCGCGTTTATATTAAATAGTTTATAAAAAATAATTTGAAAATATGTTTATGAATTATTTTGATTTTGAATAAAAATGTTTTAAATAGTGATATATATTTTGGGGAGGGTTTTATCGATGCCAAGTGATTGCGCAATAATTTTAGCAGCCGGCGAAGGGCAGAGGATGGGATCAGACGTTCCTAAAGTTCTTTGCGAAGTTTTGTTTAAGCCGATGATTGGCTGGGTTATTGGAGCTTGCCAAGACGCAAAAATTGGGGATAGATGTGTTGTTGTTGGATTTAAGTCTGAACAAGTTGTTGATTTTTTGGGTGATGACGCAAAAACTGTTTTTCAGGATAAGCGTCGAGGAACTGCGCATGCTGTTTTGTGCGCCAAGTCTTTTTTGAGGGAACACATAAACGCAAATGTTTTTGTTTGTTGTGGGGATTCGCCATTTTTAGACGGCAAAACAATCATATCTGCTCTAGATATGCACAAAAGCAATGGGGCAGCTGTGACTGTTATAACCGCAAACCTTGAAAATCCCAAAGGATATGGAAGAATTGTTAGGACGGGTGGAAATATTTCAAAAATAGTTGAAGAGAAGGATTCAAATGAGCAGGAGCGGAAAATTCATGAAGTTAATTCGGGGGCATATTGGTTTTGCGTTAAAGATTTGTTAGATGTTTTGGAACATATAAAGCCAATCAACAACCAAAATGAATACTATCTAACAGACGCAATAGCGCTGATTTTGGCTCGCAAAAAGACCGCAACAGCATATTTATCTGAAAATCCTTTGGTTGCTATGGGCGCCAATGATAGATTAAATCTTTTTAAATTAAATGAAATATACAGAAAAATATTAATAGAGAGATTTATGAATCACGGAGTTGAATTTTTATCAATGGATGGAATTATTATCTCTCCAGATGTTAAAATTGGAACAGGGACGAAAATTTTGCCAGGAACAATCCTTAAGGGAAAGACTTGTGTTGGAAAAAATTGCGTTATTGGGCCGAATTCTTTGATTGAGGACAGCAAAATTGGGGATGAAACTTTGGTGAATTCGAGTCAAATATATCAAAGCGTTGTTGATAATAATGTAAAAATCGGGCCATTTTGCCACATCAGACCAAATAGCAGGATTTCTCATCATGTTAAAATAGGAGATTTTGTTGAAGTGAAAAATTCCAAAATTGGCGCCGGAACCTCAATTTCCCATCTTACATATGTTGGAGACAGCGACGTTGGAAAAAATGTTAATTTTGGCTGCGGAGTTGTGACGATAAATTATGACGGAGTTAATAAAAACAGATGCAAAATTAAAGACGGGGCTTTTATCGGCTGCAACACCAATCTCGTTGCTCCAGTCGCTGTTGGCAAAAATGGATATACAGGCGCAGGATCGACAATAACAAAAGATGTTCCAGACTATGCGCTTGGAATTGAGAGGGGAAAACAGGTTAACGTTGCTGAGTTTTCAAAGTCAAAACTTGCGGGAAGAAAATTAAAAGTTCAAGATTGAAAATGAAGAGCACACACCTCGAAGTCAAATGACAAAAAAGTGTGTGCTCTCCATTTTTCAATTTTTTAATCAAGCTTAGCCGTGAATTTTTTCTTTAATTCGCTTTCTTTAATTCGCTTTCTTTAATTCGCTTTCTTTAATTCGCTTTTGTATATAATACGCAACAACTAAAACCAAAATCCAAACTGGAAAGGCCAAAACACTCAACCTGTGCGCAGGGCTAAATAAGCAGGTTATCACCACTACAGCCAGAAAGCCCAAGCAGGCGTAGTTCGCGCGCGGAAACCAAAGAGATTTGTATTTTAATTTGCTGACCGCTTCGGAGTCTAGAGTTTTCCTGAATTTAATTTGAGTTATCAGTATAACCATCCAGATAAACACTCCGGCCATTCCACACATTCCCAAAAGCAGATTGAAAGCGCCTTCTGGGAAGAAGAAGGATATCCCAACGCCGATCAGCATAAACACTGTTGAAAATAAAGTTGCAGCGACAGGGACGCTTTTTTTGTTTAATTTGCCTAAAAATCTTGGCGCGCAGTCCTGCGAAGCTAGCGTGTGAACCATTCTGCTCGAGCTAAAAACTCCGCTGTTGCAAGCGGACAGGGTGGATGTTATGATAACAAAATTTATGATTCCGGCCGCAGACCTAAAACCAATGTTTTCAAATGTTAAAACAAAGGGACTGTTGCTTGTGCTTGGATTTGGATCTATATTGTCCCAAGGAAAAAGCGACATAATCACAAATAACGAACCGATGTAGAATATACACGCCATTAGCAGAACTTTGTTGATTGCTGAAGGCAGCTCTTTCTCTGGATTTTTAGTTTCACCGGCAGTTAGGCCAACAGATTCAAGCCCGATAAATGTTATCGAAACTGGGCCAATCGCGAGGATAACACTCAATATTCCTTTTGGGAAAAATCCGCCATGAGTCCATAAATTTGCAAATTCAATCTCACGAAAGCCACTATTTGCAAAATGCATGACTATTAACGCAAATCCCAGAATTATGAAAGCAATTATCGTCACAACTTTAACTATGGAAAACCAAAATTCAAATTCGCCAAAAAATTTAACATCAACTAAATTTATCAACGTCAGCATTACTAAAGAAGCCAATGCCCAAACCCAGATTGGAACGTCCGGAAACCAATGTTTCATACAGGTTCCAACAGCTGTTATTTCTGCCATTACTCCAAATCCCCACAAAAACCAGTAGCTCCATCCGGTGATATATCCCACCAGCGGACTCCAAAATTCGTTGGCATATGCGCTAAAAGAGCCTGAAACCGGATACTGAACCGACATTTCTCCCAAAGATCTCATGATCAAGTAGACCATGAACCCTGTGATTGCAAACGACAACAAGACAGAAGGGCCCGCAATTTCTATCATTTTGGATGATGCCAAAAACAAGCCCACCCCCACCGATCCGCCTATGGCTATCATTTGGATATGCCTAGACTTAAGACTTCTATTGAGATTTTCGTTGTTCAAAATGAACCCTCCTTTAAAATTAGTATTGGATATCATTATATCAAGCTTTTTCCTTGATTTCCAGCTGATTTTTATATTTCTACTTTATCGACAAATTTTTACTGAATTTTGAGCTAAAAAATGTGAATGTTGCACATAATAATTTAATGTTCAAGTTGGAATTTAATCGTTGATTGAGTGTTTATGACAATTATATGAATTTTTTAATAATATATATAATAAAAATGTTTTGGGGTGCTGAAAATGGCAAAAATACTCGTTTATAATAATAATACTAACAGAATTGAAACATATTATAGGAAGGAAAATGATAACATGCCATACACAGAGCGCGGATATTTGAAGGTTGCTGAATTTAGGGGATCCAGCAAAAGTTCAACAATTTGGACGACGAAAAATTCTATGGAATCTTTTGTTAGGCAGCGAAAACTTTGGGGAGGACCAATTCCTGTTGGATATGCTTTTAAAAGGCCATGGGAAGGGGGGCACGGGAAGCAGTCTCAACACTATGCAGGAACCGCTTTTGACGTTGCGCAGGGATGGAGCAATTTGCAAAGAAGCAAGCTCAGGGCAAGCGCTAAAAATTCGGGGCTTTGGGTGTATGTTGAGCCAGCAAAACTCACTCCAACCTGGGTCCACTTTGATCGAAGGCAAACGCCGCCGGCCTGCTCTGGTGGGGGATATCCTGTTTTAAAGCTAAAAAGCGTAAACACATATGTTTTGATTTTGCAGGACGAACTCAACAATTTGGGATATTCATCGGGCGCATTAGACGGCATTTTTGGGCCCAAAACTTTGAATTCTTTGCGCCAGTATCAACAAAAAAACGGCCTTAAAGTTGATGGAATTGTTGGATGCGTGACATGGAGAACCCTGCAAAACGAAGTTGTTGGAAGGGGAAGGTCTCAAACCACTGTTGATTGATTGGGTTATTTTTGTCCCAATAAAACTCTTTCTAAAAAAATCCAACTCTTTTCTTAAAAACTCAAAAAATTCCAATATCCTCAATCGCGTTCTAAAAAAACCATGTAAAGATGAGGTGGGCGCCTCCCGCTCACAACGGGCTTGGATTTTAAACCTTGTTCAAGCTCAAGTCCATTTGAAAGCGTCCTCAACAAGCGGTAGGTTGGCGCCCGCAAGATTAAGCTCTCCAGGCCTTTTGACCTTGGTTTGTTAAGGGTTTTTCGAAAGAGCTTAGAATTTTAAATTGGGTTTAAATTGCATGGTTGAATTGTGAGCCGGCGGCGTTTTGATTGGTCTTGCCGTTGCTTTCTTGGGAACGATTTTGAGGACGGCTTAATTGGAGGTGGGTTTTTTAGGCAAATTCTGATATTTTCAAGAAAAAGGATTGAGGGGACAAAAATAACCCGACAAACCTAATAATCATTAATATCATTGAATATGTTCTAAAAAACAATTAAACTATTGACGATTAGATGAATATATGCTAAAATTATGGGGGTTTTCAAAAGCGTGGTGATGTTTATTTATGAGGAAAGTTGTGGTTCGAGCGTCTAGGCCCTATGATATATTGATTGGAAGGAATATTTTCGACAGTTTTGATCGGATAATCGTTTCATATTTTTCTCCACGAAAAGTGGTTATTGTGACGGATGAAACGGTTTTTGAGCTTTATGGAAAAAGTTTGAGCGATGATTTAAAAAAAAGAAAATTTAATGTTAAAATTTTCAAAATTAAGCCTGGAGAGCAGTCGAAAAATATTGACAATTTGACTTTATTATATGACTTTTTAAATAATTTTGGAATAACCAGGAATGATTTCATAATCGCGCTTGGAGGGGGAGTTGTTGGAGATTTGGCGGGGTTTGCGGCCGCGAGCTTTTTGAGGGGAGTGTCCATCGTTCAAATGCCGACGACTTTGCTTGCGCAGGTTGACTCTTCGGTTGGCGGAAAGACGGCGATTAATTTTGGGGGAGGGAAAAATTTAGTTGGAGCATTTTACAACCCTTCTCTTGTTATTTGCGACGCTGATTTTTTAAAAACATTGCAGTTTAAAACGTTTTGTGATGGGATGGCCGAAGTTTTAAAATATGCCACTGCCTTTTCAGCTTCTCTTTTTGAGAAAATACAAAATTCGAAAATAGATGACATATTAGAAGAAATTATATTGCGGTGTATAATTTTAAAGAAAAGTATTGTTGAGATAGACGAAAATGATTTTAGAGAAAGGATGAAACTGAATTTTGGCCACACCATTGCCCACGCTATAGAAAAATATAACAAATATGAAAATATAACACATGGACAAGC
Source organism: Oscillospiraceae bacterium (assembly GCA_902789925.1). GTDB lineage: Bacteria > Bacillota > Clostridia > Oscillospirales > Ruminococcaceae > RUG12519. The sequence goes on from CADAPX010000036.1 coordinate 8,226, forward strand.
AGTTTCGATTGGAATGGTTTATATTCTTAGGCAAGGGGAAAAGTTTGGATTGACAAAAAAAGGCGAGGCCCAAAAATTAATCAATGTTTTAAAAAAATTTCGATTGCCTGTTGAAATAAATATTCCACATAGTGAGATATTTATGAATAGTTTATTGGATAAAAAAAGGAGAGGAAATAAAATGACAGTTGTTGTTTCGCCAAAAATAGGGCAGGCGCGTTTGCTGGATTTAACTCTAGATGAATATAAAAATTTTCTACTGAGTTGACTTTATAATAATAAGGATGTAATTTTATGAATTTGACTGTTTTTCCATCCAAGCTTTCTGGGAGCGTTTTGGTTCCGCCTTCGAAAAGCTTTTCGCATCGGGCAATTTTTGCAGCTTTGCTTTGTCGGGGAGAAAGCGTTTTGAAAAATGTCGCTCTGTCGAATGACATCAAATCAACACTAAACGTTGTCGAAAAATTAGGAGCAAGCTATAAATTTTCAAATAATATATTAAAAATATATGGGGGATTGAATAAACTTTTGGATTGTGAAAAAAAATTGATTGAGGTTGAGTGCCTTGAATCCGGCTCAACTTTGAGGTTTTTGATTCCGATTGCGCTGGCTTTTGGGAGAAGCGTTTTGGTTAAAGTTGGAAAAAGACTCTCTCAGAGGCCGCTTGACCCCTATTTTGAAGCGTTTAAAAAATGTGATGTGACTTTAAAAAAATTCGGTCAATATATATATATATCAGGTCAGTTGAAAGCTTTTGAATATGAAATTGATTGCAGTTTGAGCTCTCAGTTTATCACAGGTCTGCTTTTTGCGTTGCCGAATTTAGATGGTGAAAGTGTTATAAAAATCACATCAGGCCCAACTTCTAAGCCATATGTTGATATAACTCTGAAAGTTTTGGAAAATTTTGGATTGAATATTTTCGAGTGCGATAATAAATATATAGTGGAAGGAAATCAGGAATTCAAATCGTGTGAATATGAGATCGAGGGGGACCATAGTCAGGCGGCTTTTTTTGAAGTTTTGGGGTGTTTGAACCCGATATATATAAAAGGTTTAAACCCAAATTCGATTCAGGGGGACGCGAAGATGCTTGAGCTGATTTCGCGATCTGGAGCCGGAGTTGAATGGGAAAATGGGGTCTTGAAGATCAGGCCTGGAGATCTCAATGGCTTTTGTTTTGACGTTGAAAATTTTCCGGATCTTGCCCCGCCAATTGCAGTCATGGCGTGTATGTGCAAAGGAGAATGCTCGATTAAAGGGGTTTCGAGGCTCAAATTTAAGGAAAGCGATAGGGTTTCTTCAATATTTAACATGATAAAAAGCATAGGCGGCGAGATTACATATAGTAATAATTGCTTTCGAATAAAGAGTGTCTATGCATTTCGCGGGGGAGTTGTCGATTCGAGTCACGACCACAGGATCGCTATGGCAGCGTCGATCGCGGCGGCATATTCCAAAAAGCCGATTGTTATTTTGGGGGCGGAATGTGTTGAAAAGAGCTATCCTGGTTTTTATCAAGATTATCAGTTTTTAGGGGGGAGTATTTTTGGCTTCAATTTGGAATAAAGGCCTTTGCATTTCAGTTTTTGGAGAGTCTCATGGGGAATCGGTCGGAGTCGTTATTGATAATGTTCCGCCCGGAATTGAGATTGATTTTGAGCGGGTTGAAAAATTTTTGAGCAGACGCGCCCCTTTGCGACATAAAGTGGGGTCAACATACAGGACAGAATCCGACAAATTTAAAGTGCTTTCAGGGATATTTAAAGGAAAAACTGCGGGAACGCCAATATGCGCAATAACACCAAATGAAGATTTTAGGCCTTCTGATTATGAAGCAATTGAGTTTTTGGCCAGGCCGGGTCACGCAGATTTTACAGGGAGTATTAGATATAAATTTTCTAATGATCCAAGGGGAGGGGGGCATTTTTCGGGCAGGTTGACGGCTCCAATAACTTTTGCCGGGGCTATATGCGAGCAGATTTTGGAACTCAAAGGAATTAGAACTTTTGCACATATAAGTTCGATTGGAGACATAAAAGATTTGAAGTTTTGCACAAAAAAACCGACCATAACCCAGCTTGAAGATATGTCGACAAAAAGCATAGCAGTTTTAGACGACTCAATAATCGCTCCAATAATCGAAAAAATCAACCGTTTGGCCAAGGAAGGGGATTCTGTTGGGGGAACTGTTGAGTGTGTGGTTTTGGGAGTTCCTGCGGGAATTGGTTCGCCGATTTTTGACGGAATAGAAAACCACATTTCCTGTCTTGCATTCGGAATTCCCGGCGTTAAAGGCATTGAGTTTGGCGCTGGATTTGCGTGTGCGAAGATGCTTGGGTCTGAAAATAATGATGAATTTTATATTGAAGACGAAAAAATAAGAACAAAAACCAATAATCATGGCGGAATTTTGGGAGGAATTAGCTCAGGTATGCCGATTATTTTCAACGTTGCAATCAAGCCAACTCCAACAATTTCTAAAAAGCAAAAAACTGTGAATCTGAAAACTTTAAAAAGTCAAGAAATTTCAGCTCATGGGAGACACGATTCGTGTATAGCCATAAGAGCTGTTCCTGTTGTTGAATCCGTTGCAAATATTGCAATACTGTCACAAATTATATATCAAGGCGAATTTTTTGGAGGTTAGTTTTGTGAAATCTTGTGTCATCAAAAAAAACGACTCAGGGCAAAGGCTTAATAAATTCATTCAAAAATCATTTCCAAGCCTGCCCAAATCGCTTATGTATAAAGCAATCCGTAAAAAAAATATAAAAATAAATAAAAAACGATGCTATGCGAAAGATATTCTATCTGTTGGGGATATTGTTGATATATATATTAAAGATGAACTGTTGCAGGAAAATTTAAACTCAAAAAATCCGAAAATATTTGACAAAAATCTAAAAATAGTATATCAAGACGAAAATATGATGATTGTTGATAAGCCGGTTGGGCTCAAGTCTCAGCCGGATAGACAAGGAGAGGATAATTTAATTGACAGGATTAATGGATATTTGATAAAAAAAGGAGACTATGTTCCTGAAAACGAAAAAAGCTTTCGACCGGCCCTTTGCAACAGACTGGACAGAAACACGGGCGGGATGGTTATTGCTGCAAAAAATTTCAAGGCTTTACAAAACATCAACATGTTGATAAATAAAAGAAAAATTTTGAAAATATACACCTGCTTTGTTGAGGGGAATTTTAGGTTAGATCATGAAATATTAGTCGGATGGTGGACCAAAGATGAAAAAAATCGAAAAGCAAAGATAACGCAATTCGAAAGAAATGGCGCGAAAAAAGTGATAACAGAGTATTTTGTTTTGGAACAATTCGAAAATAAATCAAAACTAAAAATTATTTTACACACAGGACGCTTTCATCAAATCCGAGCCCACCTAGCGCATATTGGCCACCCAATTATTGGAGGTCGGGGATCGATTTTAGATTATATGGATGGAAAAATTATAACATTGTAGATATTATTCCAATTTTTTCAATTGAGCCACAAAAAAGACGCCACACAAAGCAGCGTCTTTCTCAGTAAAAAATTTATGCGTCTTTTAATTCAACGGAAGAACTACTGCGCTGATGCAGCTTGCTCAAAAGCTCTGGCGGCAACTTTATCTCGCCGCTTTTGATGTCTTCTTTTATTGGCTCAGAAGAAGCAATGAATTCGATCAGCCTGTTCTCGTATGTAAGATGGCTCATCTCCTCAGATATATAGCTTTCAACAAGTTGCTCAACGCTTTTTTTATTTTCCGCATTAGAGAGTCCGAGATATTTTTTAACGAGCGTTTTATCATAGCTGTTTGTTACATGCAGTATATTGTCGCCCTGTATTCTGTGGTCCATCAAATAATCTATGGAGATTCCGAAATATTCAGCAACCCTGTGAACCTTTTCTATGCTGGGGGCGCTTTTTTTCCAGGTATATAAAACCCCCCTTGAAATTCCGATGTGACTTTCAAGCTCAAAAACAGATATGTTATACTCCTTACACAAATTTTTCACCTTATAAAATAGCTCCAAAGTAATCCCTCTTTCATAAAATTAATTAAACATAAAAACTATTTGTTGTTATTACTAATATCTATCAAACATTTGTTGATCATTAAACCAATCAACAAATATGATAAACCAAAAACCGGACAAACCACGAAAAATCATACAAAAACAAAAGATCAAACAAAAGCTGGCGCGCCAGAAGGGATTCGAACCCCTGACCTACTGGTTCGTAGCCAGTCACTCTATCCAGCTGAGCTACTGGCGCAATAGCAACATCACGATTTGTATTGTATCACAATAATTAAAATTTGTCAAGTAAAAATTTGAATAAAATAAAAATTTTTTTAATTTGCTATACATATTCTAAAAAGTACTAACAAAAAAACTCAAGACGAATTTAAACAACACAACCGTTGAGATGAATTATAGCACAAAACGTTGAAAAAAATCAATATACAAATTAACAGAAAATATAGCTTAATTTCAGCAAAATTTTGTTTATATTTGACAAAAATTGCAAAAAAATCCAATTATTATCCTCAAATTTTTAAATTAACCCCCATTTTCATCAAATCATCACACAAAAAGTTTAACAAATGTTTTCAAAAAGCTCGTCCAAAATTAAATGTAAACGAGCTTTTTTCACACACTAAAATTCCAATAAATCACTTTTTTAAAAGCTCTATCAAATTTTCTTGATTTAAAAAGAGTTTCTCGGATGTTTTTCGATCTTCAATCTCAAATAAATGATTTTGTTCAAACTTTTTTCCAACAAGTATCATATATGGGAAACCTAAAAGCTTTGAGTCTTTTATTTTAGATCCAAGTCTTGAAGTGCGGTCGTCTAAAACAACGTCAATTTTGGCCTTCTTCAGGGCGCCGTAAAGCTCATTTGACTCTTTTTCAAAATCGGGTAAATATATAATAACACATTCATATGGAGCGACGGATTTTGGCCAAATAAGCCCGTCTTGATCGCAATTATTTTCGCATATTGCCCCCAAAGTTCGATTGATTCCGATTCCATAGCATCCCATATAGTATGGCTTTTTCTGGCCTTCAGAATTGACATAGTATCCATCCATGTTTTTAGAGTAAAATGTTCCAAGCTCAAAGATGTGGCCAAGCTCAATGCACTGAGCCTCTTCCAGTTCGTTCATATTAAAGTCGGGGTTTTTTTGAGATATTTGCGCAAGTATTTCGGGGTGGTCTAAAACTTCGGTGTTTAAAGCGATTGTTCGATCTGGGTTTATTAAAATTTTGTCTTCGCCAACAGGAGAAAAACACATAAATTCTTCAGAGTTTTTGCCGCCCATTTCTGCGCTTATTGCTTTAACCGCAATCGCGTCCAGGCCCAATTTTGAAAAAATCTTCATATAGCACTTTTTCATTTCACCATACTCCCGCTCCATATCTTGGAAGCTAGAATGAAAGCTATATCCATCCTTCATCAAAAATTCTTTGCTTCTCAAAAGCCCTCCTCGAACCCGCAGCTCATCTCTATATTTATTGCCTATTTGAAAAACGTTGACAGGAAGGTCTTTATATGATGCTATGTTTTCCCTGACAAAGTCCAAAACGATTTCTTCACCCGTCGGCGCCAAACAATACTGGCCATTTCTTCCGTCAAATGTGAACATCTGTTTGCTGTCAACATATGTCGACCATCGGCCGGAGCTTTCCCAAATGGTTCTGGGCTGCATTATTGGAAGAGAAATTTCAGAGCAATCGAAATCTTCAAGAGTCTCTCGGATAACATCAACAACCTTGTTTCGAGCTCGAATTAAAAAATTTCCAAGCCCATAAATTCCAGCAGCATGGCGCTTAAGCTGAGAGGCTTGAAACAAAATTTCCTGCGAAATTGCTTCATCGCAGCCCCTGTCATGTTTAGTTTTTATTCCCATTCTTCTCATTTTCATAAAAATCACTCCGCTAAAAGTATATTATATAGACCCCATTATAACACATTTTTCAATTTTTTCATACACTATTTTTTAAGCAAAAGCAAAATTTTTTGTGGGTTTGAAGGTGAAGATTCAAAAAGGCCCCATTACATTATCTTATTAGGTTATATTTGTCCCCTCAAAATCCCTTTCTTAAAATATATGGCTCTTTGCTCTAAACACCCAATATATTAGGCCGCCCTCAATCGCGTTAAAAAAAACAATGGAGCCGGCAGCTTAAAACGCCGCCAGCTCACAACGAACTGTAATATTAAACCTTCCTAAAGCACAAGTCCCTTTGAAAGCGTCCGTGATAAGAGGTAGGTTGGCGTCATTGAGGGTTGCTTCCAACTCCTGTTGAAAATACCTGACTCTTTGCTTGAAATTTTATGATAGATGCTCATATCCTTGGTTGCATTCCAAAAAACAATGGAGCCGGCAGCTTAAAACGCCGCCAGCTCACAACGAACTGTAATATTAAACCTTCCTAAAGCACAAGTCTCTTTGAAAGCGTCCGTGACAAGTGGTAGTTTGGCGTCATTGAGGGTTGCTTCCAACTCCTGTTGAAAATACCTGACTCTTTGCTTGAAATTTTATGATAGATGCTCATATCCTTGGTTGCGTTCCAAAAAACAATGGAGCTGGCAGCTTAAAACGCCGCCAGCTCACAACTCAACTATGTAAAGTTAGGGTTTTTGGTTTGACGATATGCCAAAAAAACTTTCGCATCATACCGATTTGATGTAAGATAAAACTCTTTGAGGAAATATTTAAGTTCTTAATTGGCATTATAATATTGAATATAGTATGCTCTTTAATTTATAATTATTTAAAA
>CADAPX010000037.1 GCA_902789925.1 Oscillospiraceae bacterium
GGCAGCTCAAGGACGCTTAACTACCACCTATCACGGACGCTTTCAAAGGGACTTGAGCTTGAGGAAGTTTTAATATTACAGTTAGTTGTGAGCCGGCAGCTCGAGGACGCTTAACTACCACTTGTCACGGACGCTTTCAAAGGGACTCGAGCTTGAGAAAGGTTTAATATTACAATTAGTTGTGAGCGGCCCTCTCAAGGACATTAGCCTACCACTTGTCAAGGGCGCTTTCAAAGGGACTTGTGCTTGAGGAAGGTTTAATATTACAGTCCGTTGTGAGCGGGCAGCTCAAGGACATTAGCCTACCCCTTATCACGGACGCTTTTAAAGGGACTTGAGCTTGAGGAAGGTTTAATATTACAGTTAGTTGTAAGCGGGCGGCTTGAGGACATTAGCCTACCCCTTGTTACGGACGCTTTCAAAGGGACTCGAGCTTGAGGAAGGTTTAATATTACAGTTAGTTGTAATCGGGCGGCTTGAGGACATTGGCCTACCACTTGTCACGGATGCTTTCAAAGGGACTTGCGCTCAAGTAAGATTTAATATTACAGTCAGTTGTGAGCGTGACCGCTCTTGAGGACATTAGCCTACCCCTTATCACGGACGCTTTCAAAGGGACTTGCGCTTGAGCGAGGTTGAATTGCACGGCCCGTTGTGAGACGGAGGCACTTCCCCGGCTTTTGCATTGTTTTTTTAAACGTGATTGAGGGAGGCATGAAAAAGGCGAGTTTTTTCAACCGAATTCTCATATTTTCAGAAAAAGGGACTAAAGGGGACAAATCTAACCCAAACCCAAAATACAAATTGTTCATATTTGCTGTGTTTTTTTGATTACTGTAATATATTCATCTCAAATCCACCCACATAATTTTATGATAATAAATTTTAATATTTAGTGGACATTTGCAAAAATATTTGGTATACTGTTTTTTACTGTTTTATGTAAATTTCAAATTAAGGACGTAGTATGGGTCGACTTTTAAAAAACATCAGCATATATTTTGCAGGAAATGTTGTCAACAGGATTATGGGCTTTTTGGTGATGTCCATCGCAACATATGTTCTGACAGATCAAAGCGATTTTGGATATTTTTCAATGGCTTCAAATATGATCAACATAATCATGACTTTGGTTTGCGTTCAGGCGTGGATGGCGATCATTCGGTTTGTTTTTGATTATGAAACTCCTAAAGGCAAAATGCATGTTGTTGCAACGGGATATTTTATAGAGCTTTTAACTTTTATAGTGTATTCCGTTGGATTTTTGATTTTTAACATGATTTTTCAAGTCAGGGATTCAATAGAACTGTATTTTTTGAGCTTTGGATATGTTTTTAACCAAGGCGTTCAATTTGCCTGTCGAGGGCTCGGAAAAAACAAACTATATGTTGCGTCGGGCGTTGTTGGGTCAACTGCTCAGCTAATTTCAAGTATAATATTTTTGTTTATATTTAAAATGACATCAAATGCTCTAATTTTAGCCATGTCTATATCATATATATCACAAGGACTGTTTATTGAATTTTTCTTAAACAGTTTCAAGTATTTTAATCATAAATATATAAATTTAAAACTGGCAAAAAAAATGCTAAAATACTGCATCCCGACCGCTTTTAACTACGCGGCATATTGGACGAATCAATCGCTAAATGTCGTGATAATCGGGTTTTACATCGGCCAATCCTCAGCGGGAATATTTTCAGCGGCCTCCAAAATGAACTCCCTTATTGCGCTTGTGATGATTGCTTTCAATTTCGCTTTCCAGGAATATTCCTTTTCAATCAGCAAAAGCAACGTTCGAGAGAGGATGTATAATAAGGTTTTTGACGCCTTTGTCCGATTTATAAGCTGCGGCATGATGATTTTGATTCCTGTGACGTCGATTTTGTTTTCATTTTTGATTGGCCCGTCATATGAAAGCGCCAGAGAATTAATCCCTCTTCTGTATATCGGAAGTTTTTTCGACTCAATGCAGGTTTTTTTGGGGTCGATTATGCAAGCTGAAAAAAAAGTCAATTTGATGTTTATCTCGCAACTTATTGGGTGTTTGGTGACATTTGTGGTTATGTTTTTGACGATGAGCTTTTTGGGGCTAAACTGCGCCTCAGTTTCGATGATTGCTTGCTTTTTAACGGTCAGTTTGATCAGAATATATGGACTTAAGCCAAAAATTATATTAAAGTTTAATATGCTCTATTTTTTACACTATATTCCAATTTTTATTCTAACTGTTGTGATATATACAAACTGTAATGAATTAACAAATTTGATATATTGTTTTGTGCTTATAGCATATTTTCTATTTTGCATAAAACATTTGATTATAGACTTAAAATCTTGCCTGTCAAAAAAAATAAACAACGATTAAAGCATTTAGGAGAAAGTAAAATATGAAATATATTAATTTTGCTTCAAAATTTGAAAAAACTTTTATATTTATAATTAAATTATTTATGATGGGTTTGTTATTTGTTTCGTTTTTTGGAATATTCTATACACAGATTCCACAATTTAAGACAATAAACAGAACTTCGCTGATATCTTTCGGCATGTTTTTCATCTCAGTTTTGGGCTCAATTAGGATCTACGGCGGATTTCCAGTTGGAAAAAAACAAACCTCCGACATAAGAAATTCGGCCATTTTGGGAACTTTAGTCGGCGACATAATAACCTTCATAACTATGTACACGATGGGTGTTAGTTCATCAAAATATTTTGAATTTTCAGATGAATTCGTTGGCCCTGTCGACGCCCTGTCAGGCAATATCCGCCCTTCTTTCTCAACATTTTTGCATCACTATCTTCGAGACAAAATTTTTTCAGGTATACTTTTATTAATTGTTGTTTTTTTAATACAAATAGTTATAATATGGTTTTTTGCAAAATTTTCCAATAAAATTTATTTTAAACTGAACAAACCTAAAAAAACCCTAATAATATATAGTGATCCGCAATATCTCCCTTTATTAGTCTCTAAAATCAAAAAAAATTCATCTAGATGGAAATTAATGAAGTTAGTCAAACATAATGATCCGGAAATATTGGAAAGAATTCGAGAAAATCAAGCCGTTTTCTTTTTCGACGTCCCTAAACAAACACGAACGAAATTGATTGCTTTTTGCTATAAACACAACAAAGATATATATATATCACCAGATATTTCCGACATAATAGTGTATAGTTCATCAACTTTGATTGTTGATGACACCACTGTTTTATCTTCAACCGACTATGGAATGAGCTTCGAGCAACTTTTTCTGAAAAGATTCGTGGATATTCTAGTATCTTTAATATTGATCATACTGACAAGCCCTATTATGATTTTATTCGCAATCGCAATAAAAATATATGACAAGGGTCCAATATTATATAAACAACGTCGTTTAACCAAAGGCGGCCAAGAATTTAATGTTTTAAAATTCAGATCAATGATCGTCAACGCTGAAAAAAACACCGGCGCCACCATTGCTCAAAAAAATGACAGCAGAATCACCCCTGTTGGAAAAATTCTTAGAAGATTCAGAATTGATGAATTGCCTCAACTATTTAACATATTTAAAGGAGACATGAGCGTTGTTGGGCCCAGGCCAGAGCGAATGGAAATTGCCGAAAAATATAAACAACATCTCCCAGAATTTCAATATAGACTTAAAGTTAAAGCGGGCCTGACGGGTCTTGCGCAAATAATGAGCAAATACAACACAACTCCCAAAGACAAACTAACTTTAGATATTTCATACATACAGCAATATTCTCTGTGGTTAGACATAAAAATTATACTCAGAACACTTATTGTGTTTTTAAAATCTGACAGCACAGAAGGAAGCAAAGAGCTCCCAAAAGATATTACTGATTTTGTCGAAAATGAATTAAAAAATGAGAATAATTTCAAAAAGGCAAAAACTGATTGAGCAATATTAGCGTGATGACGCCGGGAATTCCAGCAATAGCAGCCATTAAAATTATAAATAGATTAAAATTTAATAGGTTTGATGCAAATATTCCAACAAGACCCAGTGATAGAATTCCAGAGCCAATTCCAAAAGAAGCGGATTTGACAAAATTTTCGCATCTAGTATAATATACCAACATTAAAATGAAAATAAATGATATGACTGTTATTTTAAACATATAAATTTCCTTTCTAGGTCACGACACAAAGTTTATCAACTTCCCCTTTGATCCCATGTTTCCTGGCTTCCTTTAGCAGATAATTATATTTAGCTTCCAAAGAATCTATTTGATATATGCATGACTCTATTAAATCCAAGTCTGTTTGCAAATTAAATAAGCGCTGAGCATGTTCAAGCTGATTTTTAACCTCAGCCAATTCCATTAAAATTTCATTATTTGAAACGCTGTTTTTTTTAAAATATTGACGAATAATTGTCAGCAGATCGTTGGTTTTTTCTCGTATATTCATAAATATTTAACCCCTTCAAAAAATTCTGAAAAATTTGATATAAAAGCTCCTGATGGAATTATTAACCAATTTGTGGAATTTTTATATATTAATTTAAAATAAAATTATAGATTCATTTTATTGAGGTTTATATTCATAATATTCAAAACACAATCTTTTAATTACTATATTTTCAAAAATTTTACACAAAAAAACAAAAGCTTGAGCAAAAAACCACACTGCTCAAACTTTATATAAAAATCTGTTATTACATTCAACTAATTAGAAAAATCAACGCTTCTTTCAGTTTTAAAGCCATCAACACATTCAAACCAATCCGGCTTTTTGCGCATAATAACAAAAATGCAAACCACATACACTAAAACTATCGCCACATCAAAACACGCCGAAACAACAGAAACCTCAGAAGAAATTCCCGAAGTCTTCTCGCCTGCAAAGTGAACAGCAGTGAGCAAAAATGCTCCAACATTAGTGACTATGTGGAAAGCGCTCGAAGCTTCAAGCCCCTTGGTTCGCCAGGCAAGCAGCGAAAACGCAACCCCAACCAAAAATATATTGACAATGCCAACCAGGTTATATGGATGAAGCGCAGCAAACATAAGCGACGGAACAACAACCCCAACAATGGGCAACCTGGTCCAGGAGGCAAGCGTCTGACTGATAAACCCTCTAAAAACATATTCCTCAGCCACACACTGAAACGGAACAATCCCAACTATTAAAAGCAGGCCCAAAAGATTAAACCTAAACTCAACAACTTCAGCATCCGAAAGAAAAGTCAGAGCTAAAGGGGGCAAAAATCCAAGGCCCAAAACCAAAAGCGCAACAACCAAACACCTTGAAAACAACTTCCAACTCCAACCATTTCCTCTAGACGAAGAATATGAAGAAAAAGGACGATCCTTAACGATATACGAAGCCAAAGCAAGGCACGGCAACATGGCAGCAATCAAAACCAAGCTCACAGCAACCTGAGGATTGTCAAAAAAATTCATCGCCTCGTAATATCCGCCACCGGCAACCTGCTCAAAACTTTCAGCTCCAAAACCAAAAGTATAACCCATTAAAACAATGGCTTGAAGATTAATATACAAAAACAAAAACAAAATTCCAACTAAAACCGGGCGGAACCAACGATATGAAGCAAACTTTCTGGGATACGTCATATAATCGCCGGACGACGCCGCTCCACACCTTCCATCGTTATTCAAGACCACAGCCCCCCTTCCGATCAAAACAACCAACCATCCTTCCAATATCATAACATATCGCCAAGGCTTTTGTCAAGTAATTTTTAATTTTTTTATTTAAATTTTTATAGGTTTAGGATTTATGTCAAGCAAAATTGCAAAAAATCCACGAATTGTTCTGTTTTTGTTGGGTTATATTTGTCCCAAATCAACTCCTAATTAAAACATCAAACTTTTGCATTAAAAACTCAACATATTATAATATCCTCGACGGCATTCTAAAAAACAATGCAAAAACCCAAGAGCAACCGCCCGCTCACAACCAACTGTAATATTAAATCTTTTTCAACTAAAATTTTCTTTGAAAGCGTCCGTAATAAGCGGTAGGCTGGCGTCCGCAAGAGCTGCCATTTCAACGTTTTCACACCTTTTGACCTTGGCTTGTTATTGATGTTTCGAAAAAGTCGCAAATTTTAAATTAAGTTTAAATTTTTTAGTTGAATTGTGAGACGGCGGCTTTTAATTCACTTTTTGCGTTGTTTTTTAGAATGTGGTCGAGGATGGTTTGAAAAAAGTGAATTTTTTAATTTGATTCCTATATTTTCAGAAAAAGGATTAATGGGACCAATATAACCCAAACATATATTTAAAATATCAAGTATAAAATTTATAAATCAAAACCAAAATCTTCTTTTTGCTGACAAAATTTTAGACACACCGTCGTCCCAACGCCTTGGCTTGATTTTATTTGGATGTCAATTTTTAAATTTTGGCAAATTTGCTTGCATATGTATAGACCAATTCCGCTTGAATGACGCGTTTGGTGGCCATTATAGCCGGTGTATCCCTTATCAAAAACCCGCGGGATGTCTTGAGATCGAATCCCAATCCCTGTGTCTTCAACGCAAAACGTGTTATTTTCTGAGTATATTTTTATGCTTCCACTTTTTGTGTATTTCAAAGCGTTGGAAATTATTTGCTCAATAACAACCAAAAGCCATTTTTTGTCGGTTATCACCTCTTGGTTTGATGGGCTATATATGAGTCGAATTTTTCTCAATATGAAGTCGGATGCAAACTTTTTTATACATTTTTTGACTATTTCATCTAATTGATATTTTTTAAAAATATAATCGCTATAGTCGGAATTTAATCGCAAAAATGCTAAAACCATGTCAACATATTGCTCGATTCTGTGTATGTCTGTTTGAAGGATGCTTCGGGCATTGTTGCTGTCGTTTTCCAGGGCCAGTTTCATGGAAGTTATTGGCGTTTTTATTTGATGAACCCACAAAGTGTAGTAATCAATCATTTCAGCATATTGAGTTTCCTTGGCAGCTTTAAAGGTTTGGATGTTTTTCTGCAAAATTTCAATGATTTTTTGATAGTCCGCTTCGTTGATGGTTTCTGGAACAGGAAGATTTCCAATTAAAGACGCGTTTAGCTTTTGAATTTTTAGAAGCTTACTGTGAGTCAAAAATTTGTTAATAAAGTCTATTATCGCAAACATGAGCCCAACGAAAAAACACATGGTTAAAGGATATATGGCGGCTTTTATTGGGAGGTTGTATAGATAAAAAATTGAAAAAAAAATCACACAGCAAATGGCAAGGAAGAAAAGCAATTTGCGATGACTAAAGATATATATTTTCAAAAAATTCATAAAAATTCCTCTCAAGCCACATTTTTTTAAAACAAAAGCTCAGTCTATGATATATCCAACGCCGAACTTAGTTGATATAAAATTTTCAAGTCCAGCGGAATTTAATTTTTTTCTCAATCTATTTATGTTGACGGTTAAAGTATTTTCGTCAATAAATTCGTCAGTCTCCCAAAGGCTTTTCATCAGCTCCTCCCGCCGAACAACCTTTCCCTTTTTCGACATTAAACACAGCAAAATTTTATAGTCATTTTTGGTTAGCTGGATTTTCTTGCCGTTAAAAGTCAAAGTGTTGCCCTCGGTGTCTAGGAAGGCGCCTTTGTGTTCTAAAACAGCATTACCCTCAGTATAATCATATGTCCTTCGAAGCAGAGCTTGAATTTTAGCAATCAAAACACTTTGATCAAACGGCTTTGCAATAAAGTCATCAGCGCCCATATTCATCGTCATTATTATATTCATGTTGTCTGCAGCGGAAGATATGAAAATTATTGGAACATTTGATATATTTCTGATTTGCCTACACCAATAATACCCATCGTAAAGCGGCAAGGATATGTCTATTAAAACGATATGTGGACTGAAATCGGAAAAATCGGCCAAAACATTCGCAAAATTTTCAGTTATTTTAACCAAAAAATTCCACATTTGAGCTTGAATTTTTATCGCATTTGCTATTTGCAAATCATCTTCAACAATGAGAATTTTATACATAAGCCCCTCGCTAAAACTTTAACCCAGTTTGTCCATAATTATATCACAAATCTCATAAACCAGCAACCCCAAAAAACTAATTTATAATTTTTCCGTCAACAGCAACAAAACTGGGCTCAGCAAAAGGCGAAAATATGTCCGAATTGGCTTTAAAAGCAACAAAATTTGCAATCTTCCCAGCTTCAATCGACCCGACTTTATCATATATTCCGCAAATTTGGGCAGCATTTTTGGTTATCGACAAAACAGCTTGCTCCCGAGAAAGCCCGTTTTTGACCGCAATCCCGCAAGAAAGAAGCATATATTGAGCAGGAAGCTCGGGATGATCAGTGCATATCGCAACATTTGCGCCGCTTTCAATAAGTTTTGAAGCGCTTCCGGGAGAATGATTTTTAAGCTCCGGTTTAGATCTGTCGCATATTATTGGCCCCGATATCACATTTGCTCCAGACAAAGATTCGGCTATCAAATGGCCTTCTGTTGCATGCACAAAAACGCAGTCCAGATTAAACTCTTTGGATATTCTTCGCGCAGTGTGTATGTCATCTGCTCTGTGGCAATGAAAAAAAGCCTTAATTTCCCCGCCAAGCAGCCTTAACAAAGATTCGCATTTAGCATCAAATTCCGGCGCATCCACATCACCATATTTTTTCGACCTGTCTAAAGATTCTTTATATCTCCTGGCTTTTTCCAGCTGTTCACGAATCAACGCCGCAATTCCCATCCGAGTTGTTGGAATTTGCTCCTTCTCGCTATATACATTTTTGGGATTTTCTCCCAAAGAAAACTTGATTCCAACGGGATTTTTCACCACCATCTCATCAACACAATTCCCAAAAGTTTTCATAGCAACAAAACTTCCCCCAATGGGATTTGCGCTGCCAGGCCCAGTCACAACGGTTGTTATCCCCGCCATCAAAGCCTCTTTAAAGCAACGGTCCATCGGATTAACCGCGTCAATTGCTCGAAGCTGGGGCAGGATCGGGTCAGTCTCCTCGTTTCCATCACTTCCCTCAAAATCCAGCCCATCTTCCCACATTCCAATATGCGAGTGCGCATCAATAAAGCCAGGATATATATCCAATCCGCAACAGTCAATTATATTCGAATTGTTAGGGCATTTTTTCATATCATCAACTTTTTTTATAATGCCATTTTCAACCCAAATAAACCCCTTATCTATCACATCCAAAGGCGTCTTAAATATTCTCGCATTAATATATAACATCAAACAAAAACCTCAATAATTATAATTTTTCATTCAAAATTAGAATAAATTCGCGCGATTGATCCCTTTGGCTATAACAAAAATTAAAAATCTTTGAAAACAAAAGCTCAAACCAAACCGTCCTCAACCAAGCCTAAAAAACAATGCTAGAGCCAATCCAAGCGATCGCCGTCTCACAGCCATCCATGCTATCCAATCTAAAATATAATGCACCGTCTTTTTCGTTAAGCCCTTAACAAGCAAAGCTAAGCTCCATTTAAAGGCGGTTTGAAGACAATATGTTTGGACATCTTTCCTTTAACAATTTGCTAAGTTTTTCTTTGCTCTGTGATGAAATTAAGTCGCAATCCAACGAAAGAGAGCTTTTTTCTCCGTCCTGTGAAATATAATCTATGACCAAAAAATTCCCACGTCTGAATTTTTTCGTCGTTCCAGCAATAGCCCCAACAACAGGACCAATCCAACCAAAGAAACCAGATAATGCAAATAATATGGTAGCCGACTCAGCCCCTCTATCCTTCGAAGGTAATGCTAATAATCCTAACAAAACAAAAAACAGACCAGGTAATAATCCCAACATCGCCCCACCAACAACAAATTTTTCTTTCCGGACAGCCAACATTTGCTTTGAAAATCTAAAATTTCTGACTTGTGAATAGTTCAAATAAACAGACTCTGCCTTATCACTACCAGACCAATCAGATACGTATGTTGCGTCTCTGAATTCAATTTCCTCAGCGGCAAGAATCATTTTAACGCGTCTCATCCCAATTTCAAACAGCAACGTGTCTTCAACTGCTGAAAGAAAAAAAGCAAACGATTCATCATCTACAGGCTTTTTTACAATATCACCACCACATATAGCGTTTATTGCACAGCCACAATCAGGACAAGCAGGAGCAAAACTGGAAACTTGTTTACCACATTTAGGACAATCTATCAATGCCATAACTAATCTTCAACACCTTTCAACTAAAATCATAAACTTCCACACTGCAACTTTTAACTTTGGGATTGCGCCCATCAGAATATATTGTAAATGATTTGGATTGTCCAGGAGATAAGCCCTCACTTCCAACAGCATAACTACTTCCCGTCTCAATCACATTCCCGCCGCCATCCTTAAAACAGCCTTTGACTTCAACAAATTTAAAGGTCACTTTCCCATTATTTTTGATTGTTCCAGTGCAGTATGTGACCACAGAGTTAGTTTGAACACTGACATTAGATATTTGCAAGTCCGATGCACTTGGATAACGGAAACTGCTGCTTGAAGAACTACTGGATGATTTCTGACAATCTCGATGATATGCGCAGTATATACTGCCGGGCGCCCGATTTTGTGTGCAACCCGATTCCACACACATAGTGCTCGAATAGCTGGAGCTGCTGCTTGAAGAGCTAGACTTACGGCTTGAATAACTGGAACTTTTTGAAGAACGTGAACTGCTGTTTGGAGAGTCACGGGTAGGAGAACCCGCTGAATCTATCAGCGCAATCAGCACCCATATTGCTACAAAAATGGATAAAATGAGAACCAATATCTTTCCTTCAGTCCAATTGCCAGATTTTTTCGGTTGTGGCGCAAAGCTGTCGAAAGCGCTCTCTCCAACTAATTTCGAATTAATTTCACTAATGTCGTTTATATTATACTTGTTCTTTAAATCATCAATCATTAAAGCAAAAATTCCATACACTTTCAAAGCATCAGAAAGCGCCTTCGAAGGGTCAGAACAATCTCCAATCTCAAAGTTCGCAGCGAGTTCATTTAGCGAATATCCGCTCAAATCTTGATATAAAGCCCTTGCTAAAGAAAGTGTGTCGATAAATGTACAGTTAAATTCTATGTTGCTACGCTTGGCAGCAGCCTTTAAAAAGCCAACGTGAAAATTTGCATTGTGCGCAACCAAAACTGCTCCGTTTGCAAACTCCAAAAACCGCCGCAAAGCCTCAGCTTCCAAAGGCGCGCCTTCAACCATAGCATCATCAATCCCTGTGAGCTCGGTTATTTTTTCAGGAATGGGCCTTTCTGGGTCAACCATAGTGTCAAAAGAAGAATTAATCATTCCTCCAGAAAACACCAATCCCGCGATTTGGGTTAAACGATCATATTCAGAATCAAGCCCGGTTGTTTCTGTGTCAAAAATAACAAATTTTCCGTCTAAACTTTGACTCTTACCCCCCCCCGCACACAATTAGTGGCGCGTGATTAACCTCTGCAGAATAAGCCTGTTTTGCGAGTTCAACGTCACAGCCACAGTTAGGACAAAACTTCGCTCCATCCGCTATTTCGTTTTTACATTCAGGACAAATCATTTCTTAAAACATACTCCTTTT
>CADAPX010000038.1 GCA_902789925.1 Oscillospiraceae bacterium
ATAATGAGCAGAGCAGAGCAGAGCAGAGCAGAGCAGAGCAGAGCAGAGCAGAGCAGAGCAGAGCAGGCTTGTTCTGACCTTTTTTGGAAAAATAGCGAATTTGACGGATCTTTTCCCCGGGCTGGAAGATCGCGGTTTTTTGCATCTATAACGGCAAGCGCGCTTTCACTTGAACACTTTTTGTGTTCTTTGGAAGTGTGCTTTCTTTTTTTGCTTTTTTGGGTCAAAAACTTGCGAAAAAATCCGGCTTGGTGGCTTTAACTGCGCGCGCTTTTATTTGCAATTCAAATTTCCCTTAAAAATTTTCACTGTTAAATCCTTAAAAATGGTAAAAAATCAATTTAATTTTTAATTTTGAGGAGGAAATGCATATGTATAACAAATTCAAAGTGAAAAAGAAAGTCATATCCATCGCTCTTGCTCTTGCTTTGGCAGCTCAACCTCTTTGCTCTTTTTCCATGAATGCTTTTGCTGGGACAGGGAAGACGGGCGTTATGAAAGCGCCTGAATTGGTGAAATCCGTTCAAATTAAAAACAAACCCACAATGGATGTATTGATTTTGACTCCGGGCGCTATAGCGACTGGTGCTGGTGTTGGTGATGATGAGGATGAGGATGAGGATGAGGAAGAGGAAAAGAAAGAGCCAAAGGAAGATGTGAAAGAGGAAGAAAAACGGACAATAGAAGAGATAATGGAAGAATTAAAACGGATAAGGGAAGAGGAAAAGTCGCCAACAGAGCCACTAGAAGAAGTGCCGCCAGCAGAGTCAAAGCCAAAGGAAGAGCCGCCAGCAAGGCTATATGATGATGATGATGAGGATGAGGATGAGGAAGAAAAAAAGCCGCTAGCAGAGCCAACGCCAGTGATTGTTGACGCTCCGGAATTGATTGTTGACGCTTCAAAAGGAAGCAAGTATTCAATTAAATGGGAGATCGTTTCCGGAAACGAGGACGGTATTGCAACTATCAACCAAGAAACTGGCCAAGTAAAAATTGACCCTTCAAAATACATCGCATCTGGTCCATATACTTTAAAAATTAAAGTAACAGTTGCCAACAAATCCGATTCATATGATCTCAAGATTGTTAAGCAATCGTCTTCCGAAATTATAAATAGCTCCAGTACATTTTTGCAATCCCTCTATGACAGCTTAGACAAAAATTCCGTAATCGCCAAAGATTGCCGGGGTAATGTTCCTAAATATGACAAAGCTGCTGCGTACTATGTCGCCTGGCAAGCTATTTTTGCAATAAACTCAAACCCAATCGACTCTAAAGCATATATTGGCGCCACTGCCGCTGAAGCGATTATATCCGCTAAGATTGTTGGGATGCAAGCGAGTGATTTTGAATCCTCAACTTCTCCAGCCTTTAATTATGTCTATCCCACAGGTAAAAAATCATACACAAATGATTTTTTCCATGATAATCTAGCCACAAATTATTCAAGCGCTGAAAGTGCTTTAAAAGCAGCTGAATTTGCCGAAAACCTAGCCAAAAAAAATCCCAATAATCCTGATATAGTAAAAGCTGCAAAGATTGCTCGGGCCGCCGCAGACGTTTGCAATAAATTTGTGAAATTTCGTAACACAAATTTATATGCTCTCGGAGACGAATTTAAAATTTACTTCATGTATATGACTGCTGCATATACTCTTACTTTGCTCGATGATCATGCAGGCGCCAATATAGCAAAAGCAATTGCAGCTCAGTTTCCTTTCGAGAGACCCCAAGACACTCAAGGTAAAAAAAGGTAAAAAAAAGTAATAACTTATAATTTGATTAAGGCAATGGGAAAAATATTCATGATCATCCAACATCCCAGCATCATAGATTTTGACGTTTTTCTTTGGCCTGATCAAGCCCTTTTTTCAAAAAGCGAGAGAGGTGCAAGTTTTGCCTTTCTTGCTTTTTGTTTTTTGGAAGGCGCGGACCGTTTTTTGCAAGCCACTCTTGAAAAAGCTTGACGAAGTGTATTGAAAAGTTTTAGATTTGGGTTATATTTGTCTCCTTAATCCTTTTTTTGAAAATATAGTAATTAAGTTTAAAAAAATTGTTTTTTCAAGCCATCTTTGACTATATTCTAAAAAATCATGCAAAAAACGAAATAAGCGCCGCCAGCTCACAATGAAACCATGCAATTCAATCTAATTTAAAATGCCCCCTCTTTTAAAGAACCCTTGACAAGCCAAGGTCAAAAAGCAAGACAACGCTTGAGGACGCAAGCCTACCACTTCTCACGGACGCTTTCAAAGGAACTTTGGCTTGAGGAAAGTTTAATACTCAAGTCCGTTGTGAGCGGGCGGCGCTTAAATCGCCCCTTGCATTGTTTTTTGGACCGCGATCGAGGATGGCTTAATATACTGGGTTTTTAATTAAAGAGCCATGTATTTTAAGCAGGAGCGATTAAAGGAAGCACCCTCAAGGACGATTAACTACCACTTGTCACGGACGCTTTCAAAGGAACTTTTGCTTGAGAAAGGTTTAATAATCAAGTCCGTTGTGAGATGGCGGCGCTTAAACTACTGACTTCATTGTTTTTTTGGAACGCGATCGAGGATATTAGTATTTATCGAAAATTTCAAACAAAGAGTCGGATTTTTTAAAAGAAGTCTTAAGGAGAGCGCCCTCGAGGACATTTAACTACCACTTGTCACGGACGCTTTCAAAAGGACTTGTCCTTGAGGAAGGTTTAATATTACAGTCCGTTGTGAGCGGGCGGCGCTTAAATCGCCCCTTGCATTGTTTTTTGGACCGCAATCGAGAGCAGATTAATTTTGTTAAGAATTTGGGACAAAGAATTGGATATTTTAGCAAAAGGGTTTAAGGGAAGCGCCCTCGAGGACGCCAAACTACCACTTGTCACGGACGCTTTCAAAGGAACTTTTGCTCAAGCAAGGTTTAATAATCAAGTCCGTTGTGAGCGGGCGGCGCTTAAACTACTGACTTCATTGTTTTTTTGGAACGCAATCGAGAGCAGTTTGAAAGAGAAGAGTTTTTTAACAGGATTCTCATATTTTCAGAAAAAGGATTGAGGGGACAAATATAATATAATAAAATAATACAATTTGTTATTGCTTGAAAGTTCGCTTTAGATAAATTGTAAACTCAAGCAAAAAAATTAAAAATTTCCTTTGCCATTTCGCAACAATTATGCTATAATGTCAGAAAAATTGAATTTAAAACTGCGTTAGGAATTTTTAGTATGGTTTCGTTTATATTTAAAACAGAAAATGGTGATTTTCAACAATATTTGAACAAAAATATACCAAAATATTGTGAAAATGAAACAATAATCGTCGTCCCCGAGCAGCACTTGTTTTCGTTTGAGCAGGACATAAAAAAATTAAACAAAAATATTTCAGTTGTTAGCTTTCAAAAACTGTGCTTTGAAATCTTTAAAAAATACGGAGGAGTGGCGGGTGAACGCGCTTCAAGGGCTTCGAAAATTTCAGTTGTCAATCTGATTTTATATAAATTGCGTGATAAATTAAAAATATATGGCGGTTTAGTCTATAAATCTGGATTTGCTGAAATAATTTTGAATGTTATCGAACAAATTAAAAATAGTGGCATTTGCGAAGAAGAATTGAGCCGCAAAATTGAATTTTTGCATGATACTGATTTAAAATCGAAAATGAACGAATTTTTGCAAATATTTAGAGAATACAATGCTTATTTATATAAATTTTATCGTGATTCCTGCGATGACATATCACGTGCTAATAAATTATCAAAAGAGAATAATTTTTTCTCCAAAAAAGAGATATATTTTGAAAAGTTCATTTCATTTAACGGCTTTCAATTTAAATTTATTAACACAATATTAAATCAAACTAACGTTTATTTTTCGTTATATTATGAAAATAATGAACCTCTTTTTGAACCAACAGAATTTATAATAGATAGAATTAAATATATGGCATCAAAGAAAAATATTAAAATAAACAATCCCATTGTTTTAAAAGAAACCATAAAAAAAGCACCCGAAATGTATGCTGTCGAAAAAAACATATTGAGAACTAAAACATTAAAATTAATCGATAATTTTCAGTCAACATCAAAAGTTAAAGTTTTTATAGCAAAAAATAAATTGGATGAAGTAAATCGCGTTTTATCAGAAATTGTTGTTTTGGCGCAAAAAGGAATGAATTATTCTGAAATTGTTGTTTTGACAAGAAATTTATCTGATTATAGGGATATTTTAGCTGCTGCTTTAAAAAATTATAATATACCATATTTTATTGATGAAAATTTATCATCTGAAAAAATGCCGCTTATTCGCCTATGCCGTGATTTGCTTTGCCTGGCCGAAAATTTTGAAATTGATCGTTGCTTAAACTTGCTAAAAACTGGGTTCACATTATTTAATTTAGAAGAAATTGCAATATTTGAGAATTATTTATATATATTCAACGTGAATTCAAAAACAATACACAACGAATTCAATGAAGTGAATACAAAATTAATTAGTCAATCAAATCAAGAAATTGCTGAAAATATTAGATCTACACTAATAAATGCCATACAAGTCATTAAAAATAGCAAAAATTTATCAAAAAATATATCAATCAGCATTATAGAATCTTTGAATATATTGGGTATATATGAAACTATAAAGAAAAATACCGCGCAGAAAAATGATTTATACGATTTATCGTATCAGTGGAACACATTGATTGAAATTTTAGAAATGATATATAAAATAACAAAATATACAAAAATTTCTAAAAAGCAATATAAATTTTTATTTCAAGATGTTATAAAAAACACTAAAATTAAACAAAAATCAAAAAATTTAAATTCTCTTTTGATTGGAACTGTTGGAAAAACGCCCATAAATAAGCCTGCCGCGATGTTTATTATTGGAGCTGAAGACGGAAAATTTCCATATCATTCTAATTTTAATGAGATATTTAACGATAACGATTTGAAAAAATTCGAAAAAGCGGGGCTAAAATTTAAAGAAACGCTTCTCGAAAAAGACTCGCTCGAACGCATGGTTGCATACAGCGCCACTTGCTCGCCATTAGAGTTTTTATATCTTTCAACTAAAATTTCAGATGTGGGCGAATCAAGCCTATACCCTTCAGAAATTATATTAAATTTGGCAAAAATATTCGGTCAAAATATACTAGAATATGTGACTGGAGACGAAATAATATCACAATGTTTAACAAAAAAGACTGCATTTATTAAATTAGCCTATCGATTTAACAATAGGACCTCGGAATCGGAATCATTAAAAAAATATCTTAGCTTGGATGAAAATTTCTCAAATTATATTAAAAAAGCCGATTCATACACAAATTTTTTACATAACAAACCACAATTTTCAAAATTCCATATCGAATCGCTCCCAAAGATCATTTCTCCTTCACAAATAGAACAATTTTACCTATGCCCATTTTCATACTATTGCAAATATATCTTAAAAATTCGACCATTGTCTAAAATTGATCTAAATGCGATAAATATTGGACTGATTATACATCATATATTAGAAAAAATTATATCTTTACCAGATTTTTTAGATATAACTGAAAATGAATTAAAATATCATATCAAAAATCATATAAAAAACTATGTGAAAAATAATCTCGGAGGAATAGAAAATAAATCTGCAAAATTTAAACAAAGTGTTAAAAATTTAATAAAAATTATGATAAAATCGTGCGAAAACATAAAAAGCGAACTGAGTTCGAGTAAATATAAGCCTATTAGATTTGAATATGAAATATCAGATTATTCTCGAACCAGATGCTTAAAAATATCAATAAATGACAATATTTCCATACACATAGGCGGTAAAATCGACAGAATCGACATATGCACCATTAATCAAAAAAAATATATTAGAATTATAGATTATAAAATTAATAATAAATCAATCACTTTCACCAACTTAAATAGAGGATTAAATCTTCAAATGCTGATATATCTGCTCGCAATTTATGAAAACGGCAAAGAAGAATTTGGGCAATTTGTCCCTTCAGGAATACTTTATATGCCAGCTGCCGGGGCCATGAACAATTATTCGATATTTTGTCGCAATCCTGAGCAAAAACAGGTGGAAAATGTTATAAAAAAAGGCTTTGTTCGGAGTGGATTATTGTTGAACTTGCCCGAAAGCATTGAAGCTATGGAAAAAATAGAGCCAGGGAATTCTGGGCAATACCTGCCCTTGAGAATATCTAAAGATGGGAAAATTTATAAAAGTGATGTGGAAAAATTCATTATTTCTGAAATTCAAATGAATTATATGTTTATTTTCATAAAAAATCAAATAAAAAAAATGTTCGACGCATTACTTAGCGGAATGATCGATCAAACGCCAAATATATTTGATTGTGATAATAAATATTGTAATTATTGTGATTATATAGAAATTTGTAATCCAAAAAACATAAATCCTATTTCAAATCCAAGCAAGTTAAATAAAGATGATTTTTTTGATATATTGACAAAGGAGATAAAAATAAACGATGATAAACAAAAAAGAATTGTATAAACATTTAAAAATAAACTTGATGACAAATTCTCAAAAAAAAGCCGTTCTGTCAAACGAAACTCCAATTTTACTTTCAGCCTCAGCAGGAAGCGGCAAAACTTTTGTTCTCTCTGCAAGAGTGGTGTATAAATTGTTAAATATGAACAATTTTATAAAGCCAAAAGACCTTCTAGTTGTTACATTTGCCAAAACTGCCGCTAAAGAAATGTTTGAAAGAATTTCATCTCAAATGAAAAATTTAGTCATTAAATACCCTGAAAATAAAGATTTGCGCAAACAATATTCATCTCTATCTGCAGCTAACATAACAACCATAGATTCTTTTTGTTCCAATTTATTACGCGAAAATTTTGAATTGATTAATCTTTCTCCTGATTTTAAAATTGCTGAAGAAGCAGAAATATTTAATCTTAAATCAGAAATTTTAGACGAAATTTTTGAAGATAAATATTGTAATTCTGCTGAAAATTTTCAATTATTATGTGATTATTTTAGTTTAAATAAAGATTTGGGATTAAAAAAAGCCTTGCTGGAAATATATGACAAATCTCGGACATATCCATTTCCAAAGATATATTTATCAAACATACTTTATAAATATGAAAATCCTCAGCCTTTGGATGAAAATGAATGGGCGCAAGAGGTCAAGGAAGGAATTTTCGATGAAATCAAGAAAGCTGAATTTTTGATTTCAGATTCATTAAATTATATGGATGATCCAGTTTTGAGAGAAAGTTTCAGTCCAATCGTAAAAGAAATGATCCATCAATTAGAAAATATATCAAAAAAAATAAAAAAGTCAAAATACAGCCAAATATTAGACATAATTCAAGAAATTAATTTTAAAAATTTTCCGAGATATAATAAAAAAACTAACCCCTTCGATAAAGAATTAGCTACTGAAATTAAAGCAAAATATATAAATCCTGCAAAAAAAATTATACAATCATTATCTAATTATTTAGTGACCAAAGAACAATATTTCGAAGATTTAAAACAACAATTGCCTATTTTGAAACAATTAATAAATTTATCGTTAGAATTTTCACAAAAAATGAATATTAAAAAGCAAGAGTTGAATTTACTCGAATTTTCCGATCTTTTATTAAAGACTTTAGAATTATTAGCTATACCGACTAATAATGGATTTGTTTTAACTAAACTCGGCAAAAAAATGTCATCTCGGTTTAAAGAGGTTTTGGTCGATGAATTTCAAGATGTGAATAAAGCGCAAGACATGCTGTTTCAAATTCTTTCTGGAAATGGCCAAAATTTATTTATGGTTGGGGACGTCAAGCAAAGCATATATCGCTTCAGGCAAGCAGATCCCGAGGTGTTTATATCACACAAACAAAAATATAGCTTAAAAAATTGTATCGGAAATGTGATAACACTCAACAATAACTTTAGAAGCAGAAAAGAAGTGACTAATTCTGTAAATTTTCTATTTGGCCAAATTATGTCTGAAGAGTTTGGCGGGTCTGATTATAAAAACGGAGAACAACTATTCAGTTCGTCTTATTTTCCCTATATTGAAAATTTATCAACCGAATTTCATATAATAGACAACAGCTGCAGTGATGAAAACAACATAGAGTGTGAATCTAAACATATTGCAAGTAGAATAAAATTTATGTTGGTCAACAAAATGAGAATTAGTGATAAAAATTCATCTAGAATCTGCCAACCAAAAGATTTTGCAATTTTATTCCGCTCTGGCAAAAAAATCGAAAAAGTGCTTTGTAAATATTTATCCGAATTCGACATACCGTTTACATCATCAGGCGAAAGCGGATATTTGGATTCCTATGAAGTTTCGCTAACAATTTCACTGCTCAAATCAATCAGCAATCCGCTTTTAGACATACCTTTGTGCGCAGTTTTGTTGTCACCGATGTTTAATTTTTCAATTGGTGAACTTGCACAAATTCGACTTAATAATGAAAACAAACCTGTATATATTGCACTAAAAGAATCACAAAACGAAAAGTGTAAATCGTTTATAGAGGAATTATCTTCGCTGCAAAAAAAATCAACAACCCTATCAATATCTCAACTAATACAAGAAATATATAATCACAATCTCTTTTATTTGTTTCTGTCAATATCTGAATCTAGTGAACAAAAATTGTTTAATTTAAAATTACTTATACATAATGCTAAAAAATATGAAGAATTTAATGATTGCGGCTTAACAGGATTTTTGAAAAATATTGACTTGTGCAAAAAAAATGAGACTCAATCCACTTCATCCCCCTCCAATATGGATAAAAACGCAGTCAAAATCATGACCATACACAAAAGCAAGGGCCTAGAATTTCCGGTTGTTTTTTTATCATTTTGTGGAAAAAAATTTAATATGCAAGATTTTAATCAACCGATTCTTTTTTCTTCACAATTCGGAATGGCCCTGAAACACTCAAATCCTCAAACCCTCTCGCGTTACAACACGCTTCCATTTAACGCTTCCGTGTTTTCAGAAAAAAACGCCATGAAAGCGGAAGAACTCAGGCTTTTGTATGTTGCAATGACCAGAGCAAAGGACAAATTGATTTTGACCGCCGTTGACAAAGATCAAAAATACAAAAATTCCATACCATACAGCTCAGCACTCCTGCCAACCTCATATTGCAAAAATAAAAACAGCTTCTATGAGTGGATACTCGCGGGATTTTTGAGGCACAAAGACGCTTATTTTACAAACCCAAAAATTTCATTCGGTTCAGAAGAATTCAACTGCCATATAAAAATAATAAATAAATTTGAAAAAATCCAAACAGAGGAAAAAGAAAAGAAAACAGAAAAATATGATCCCGAAATGGTTGAAAAAATCAAAAAACAAGTTGAATTCAAATTTTCAAATCAGCATCTTTCATCAATTCCAGCCAAACTCTCTGTTAGCGACATAACACCTAAACACAAATCGCGCAACTTAAGAACCCTTTCATTCAGCGAAAACCCAACACCCGCCGAAATCGGAACCGCAACCCATGAATTTTTACAATATGCAAATCTAAAAAATGCTAAACATGACATAAATAATGAAATTAAAAGATTGGTTGAAAAAGAATATATAACCAAAAAACAAGCTAAACTACTGGATAAAAACAAATTGCAGCATTTTTTTAAGTCTAAAATTTATCACTTAATCCAAACAGCAGACTCGGTTCAGCGAGAAAAAAGCTTTGCTTGCGAGATTTATGCTAAAGAAATATATAAAATCAAAGACGACTCTAAAATTATTCTTCACGGGATCATTGACTGCTTGATTGAAAAAGACAACAAATTGATCGTCGTTGACTATAAAACCAACCAAGCTTTTGAACCTCAATTAAAGCAATTATATTCCAAACAGTTGCTTTATTATAAACACGCTCTAGAAAAATCAACGCTGAAAAAAGTTGATGGATGTTATATATATTCTTTTTATTTGAATAAAACCATTCAATGCCACTAAAAACACAAAAAAGCACAGCGCAAAAAGAAACGCCGCACTTTAAAAGTCAAAACTAATCACTTGTATATGGAATCAACGCCACCTGCCTGGCACGCTTAATGGCAATTGTCAACTTGCGCTGGTGGGCAGAACATGTCCCTGTGACTCTTCTCGGAATGATCTTAGCTCGATCACTCATATACTTTCGCAATTTAGAAACATCTTTATAATCTATGTCCTGGACCTTATCAACGCAAAATCCACAAACTTTCCTGCGCCCTTTTCTTGGCCTATCTATCGCCACAAAATCTCCCCCTTTCCTAAAAAAGCATATATGCAACTAAAAAATTTTAAAACGGAAGCTCAGAATCATCAGTCCCTATTTCCTCAAAGCCATCGATGCTAGCGACGTCTCCAACCGAAAAACTATCCCCGCTTTGAACCGCGCCAGACTCAATATTCGCACCGCTTGAATTGCTCCTAGCAGCGCTCGTTTCAGCCTTGCTTCCGCAAAAACTGGCGTTTTCAACAACAACCTCAGTAACACTTCTGTTGTTGCCATTTTTGTCGACATAATTTCTGGATTGGAGCACTCCATCTATGGCGATCATCTGACCCTTAACAAAATATTTACTGATAAATTCAGCATTATGACGCCACGCCACACAGTATATAAAATCAGCTTGACGTTCGCCTCCAGGGCTCGTAAACCTGCGATCAACCGCAACAGTGAACGACAAAACCGAAACGCCCCCTTGAGTCTGACGAAGCTCGGGATTAACTGTTATACGCCCCATAATAACTACTCGGTTTAACATAAGGATCCTCCTAATTAAACTTCCTTTGAAACAATCAACGTTCTAATAACTCCATCGGTTATGTTATAAATTCGATCAAGCTCTGATGGAAAATCCGCTTTGCTCTCAAAATTGAAAAGGACATAATACCCTTCGTTTTCATAGTTGATCGGATATGCTAGCTTGCGTTTTCCCCAATC
>CADAPX010000039.1:0-7478 GCA_902789925.1 Oscillospiraceae bacterium
AAATTTTTGAAAAGCTCAATGTTGATTTTGAAATTGTCAATGATCTTCCGAATGGTTTTAACATAAATGACAATTGCGGCTCAACCCACATCGAAAAATTTGGTGAATATGTCAAAAAAATTGGCTATGATTTGGGAGTTGCTTTTGATGGAGATGCAGACAGATGTTTGGCTGTTGATGAAAACGGAAAGTTGATTGATGGGGATCAGCTGATTGCAATATTTGCTAAATATATGAAAAATAATGAACGCCTTGATAATGACACTGTTGTTGTGACGGTTATGTCGAATTTGGGATTTTTCCATTTCGCTAAGAAGAATAACATAAATCTTGAGGTGACAAAAGTTGGCGACAGGTATGTTTTGGAAAATATGATTGCAAATGGCTATAAAATCGGAGGGGAGCAGTCGGGGCATATAATTTTTAAGGATTACGCAAACACTGGCGATGGGCAACTGACGGCGGTTCAGCTTTTAAATTGCCTGAAAAACAGCAACCAGCCCTTTTCAAAACTTGCAAGCGTTATGAGCAAATTTCCTCAGGTTTTGGTTAATGTCAGGGCAAATAATGAGCAAAAAAAGCTTTATTTAAACAACTTGGAAATTGGAAACTATATACAAAAAAAGGAAAAATTGCTTGGAGAAAACGGGCGCATACTCGTTCGTTGTTCTGGAACTGAGCCGATCATTCGGATTATGATTGAGGGCCAAAATGAGGATCTGATCCAGGAAATGTCGAGCGAAATAGCTGATAAAATAGCTGAGGTTGTTGGCGCATGAGAGTTTGGCTTGACTGGAAGGATTTTGAACTGCTCGACGCTTCGGGCAAAAACAGGCTTGAAAGATGGGGGAATAAAATATTTGTTCGTCCGGATCCGCAAATCATATGGAAAACTCCAAAAATCCACAAAATGTGGAACAGGGTTGACGCAATATACCACAGATCGTCTAAAGGCGGAGGAAGCTGGGAATATTTAAAAGGGCAGGTTGCAAGTCAAACCATCAGTTGGAAGGAGTTGACTTTCAAAGTTTCTCCAACTGGTTTTAAACACATGGGACTTTTCCCAGAACAAGCCGTTAATTGGGACTTTTTCATTAGAAAGATTCGCGCTTCAAACCGCCCCATATCCGTCATAAATCTTTTTGCATATACAGGAGGGGCGACATTGGCGTGCGCAAAAGCAAAAGCCGCGGTTTGTCATGTTGATTCGTCAAAGGGGATGGTTGCTTGGGCTCGTGAGAACGCGAAATTGTCGAAGCTTGACGGCGCTCCCATACGCTTTATTGTTGATGACTGTGAAAAATTTATTGCTCGAGAAATTCGCCGAGGCAGAAAATATGACGCTGTTATTTTAGATCCTCCGTCATATGGAAGGGGCCCTGGAGGCGAGGTCTGGAAGATTGAAGACAAAATATATGATTTGTTGAAAATGCTTTCCCGGTTGCTGTCGAAAAGACCTTTATTTTTTGCTTTAAATTCATATACACAAGGGTTGTCGGCGCAAGTCATGAAAATTTTGCTTAAGTCAACAATTTCAGACTTTTTTGAAAATTTTTGTTGTGATGAAATAGGACTTAGAATATCGCAGTCTGGATTTAATCTGCCATGCGGAAACACTACGATTGCTTGGAACTGATGGTTAAAACAACTGAAACTTTAGGATTGGAGGGATTAAAATGCGGCCACTTATTGACGTGAATGGTTTACATTTTTCATATTTAAATGAAAATTTTGGGAAAGAGGTTCTCAATGATTTGAATTTTTCGATTCAGCAAGGGGAATTTATCGCAATAGTTGGCCATAACGGAAGCGGAAAATCAACTTTGGCAAAACTTTTTAACGCAATATTTTTGCCAACATCTGGGACGATTTTTATCGATGGCATAGACACTTTAAATAAAGAATTGATTTTTGAAATCCGAAAGCAGGTTGGGGTTGTTTTTCAAAATCCCGACAACCAAATTGTTGCAACGCTTGTTGAGGAAGATGTCGCTTTTGCTCCGGAAAATTTGTCTGTTTCTCAAGAAAAAATAGGGGAAATTGTTGACCTAGCTTTGGAAATGGTTGATATGAAAAAGTTCAAAAAATCTGCAGTACATAACCTGTCCGGAGGCCAGAAGCAAAGAGTTGCGATTGCTGGGATTTTGGCGATGAATCCTAAATGTATTGTTTTTGACGAGCCAACATCAATGCTTGATCCTGTTGGAAGAAAAGAAGTTTTGGATGTTATGAAAAAATTAAACAGGGAAAATAAGACAACAATCATAAATATAACACACCATATGGAGGAAGTTGTTTTTGCAAATCGCGTTATTGTCATGAAAGATGGCGAAATTTTAAAGCAAGACACTCCGCGAAACATATTTTCTGACCAAGATCTTTTAAAAAAATCCGGGCTTTTGGTTCCGCAGGTTACTGAATTTTTAAACACATTATGCAGCGAACTTGCTTTAAAAAAAAGAACTGTTTTGGATGTTGATGAATGCGTTGAAGCTTTGGCGGAAGTTTTGGGAGGGGAGAAAATTGGCGATAATTGAGCTTGAAAATGTTTCATATGCGTATGACAAATCCAAATCAGCGCAAAACGAAGCGATTAGCGACATTTCTTTTAAAATAGAAGAAGGGGAATATGTTGGAATTATTGGCCACACCGGATCCGGAAAATCCACTTTAATAAAACACTTAAACTGCATTTTAAAGCCAACTGGCGGAAAAATTTATATTGACGGCGTTGATGTTTGGAAAGATAAAACGACTGTTGCTAGAAACAGGCAAAATGTTGGGCTGGTTTTTCAATATCCGGAGTATCAGCTTTTTGAGGAGACTGTTGAAAAAGACATTGCTTTCGGGCCGAAAAATTTGGGGCTTGGCCCGGATGAAGTGAGATTTAGGGTTTCCCGAGCAATAAAAATGGTTGGTCTTTCTTCAGATTTGCTTAGAAAAAACCCGTTTGAGCTTTCGGGAGGCGAAAAGAGACGGGTTGCGATTGCGGGAGTTTTAGCAATGAATCCAAAAATATTAGTCCTTGACGAGCCAACAGTTGGCTTGGATCCCGCTGGAAAAGAAAAAATATTAAACATTATAAAATATTATCACCGAGATGAAAATCGGACAATTGTCCACGTGACGCATAATATGGAAGACATCGCGCGATATGCAGACAAGGTTTTGATTATGAATGACGGAAAAATTTTGAGTTTTGATTCTGTTGAAGAAACTTTTAAAAGAGTTTCAATGCTTCGAAGCGTTGGGCTGGATGTTCCGAAAATATATGAAGTTTTTCTCAAATTAAAAGACAAAGGTTTTGACGTCCCGCTAAATGTGTATACGATTCAACGGGCTTTGGAAGTTGTTAAAAATATTGTTGAAAGGAAGGCGAACCCATGATTCGAGACATAACCATCGGGCAGTATGTTTGCGGGAGTTCTGTTTTGCATCGGCTGGACCCTCGAACCAAAATTTTATCCACAGTTTCATATATTTTCGCATTGTTTTTGATTGACAGTTTGTGGTGTTATGTTCTTAATTTTTCTTTGATTTTGATTTTTTATTTGATATGTGGAATATCTTTGAAGATGGCTTTAAATAATGTTAAGCCGATTTTGCCTATATTAATTTTGACTTCAATCATAAATTTATGTGTAATACGAGATGGTGAGGTTGTTTTTAGTTTTTGGATATTTTCATTAACTGATCGATCAATATTTTTCACAATAACCATTTTTTTTCGAATAATTCTTTTAATATTCTCCTCCTCTCTTTTAACATACACGACTTTGCCGACTGATTTAACCCGAGGAATTGAAAAAATGATCAAACCCTTGGCTAAAATTCGATTTCCGGTTGAGGAGATTTCAATGATGATCTCGATAGCTTTGCGGTTTATCCCAACTTTGGTCTTGGAGGCTGATAAAATAATTTGCGCTCAAAAATCTCGCGGGCTTGATTTGGAAACTGGAAGCTTTATAAAGCGGGCAAAGTGCATGGTTCCAATTCTGATTCCGTTGTTTGTTTGCGCTTTCAAAAGGGCGGATGAGCTGGCGGTTGCGATGGAATCGCGGTGCTATCGGGTTGGCGGGCAAAGGACGAGCTATAAAACTTTGAGTTTTAAAAAGCTTGACATATTTTTCGCGGTGGGATTTTTGGCTGTTTTAATCATGGTTTTGATGATAAACGCGTTTTTTAGGTGAAAATATGAAAAGACTTCTTTTTTGCATAAGCTATAATGGCGCTTCATACCACGGATGGCAGGTCCAGGAAAACAGCCTAACCGTTCAAAAAGTTGTTCAGGACGCAATCCAAAAGGTCACTGGGTTTCGCAATGACATAGTTGCATGCTCGCGAACGGATGCTGGGGTTCACGCCAACAATTTTTATTTTCACATGGACAGCCAATTGGATATAACTCCCAGTAATATGAGGAGGGCGGTTAGCGGAAATTTGCCTTTTGACATCGAGATAAAGTCGGTTTTGGAGGTTGATCCATTTTTTCACGCGAGGTATTGCGCCAAAGCTAAAGAATATATATATAAAATATGGAATTCTAAAATACGCAATCCTTTCTTAAATAATCTTGTTTGGACATATTATCGCAGACTGGATTTGGGTAAAATCAACCAAGCATTAAAATATTTTATTGGTGAACATGATTTCACATCATTTTGTTCTGCAAAATCTAGCATTATCGACAAAAAAAGAAACATATATAGCA
The DNA here is from genome assembly GCA_902789925.1 of Oscillospiraceae bacterium. GTDB lineage: Bacteria > Bacillota > Clostridia > Oscillospirales > Ruminococcaceae > RUG12519. The sequence continues at coordinate 4,712 of CADAPX010000039.1, forward strand.
TTGAATTTGTTAAAAACGACGATATTTTGGAGTTTAGATTTGTTGGAGATGGATTTCTACACAACATGGTTAGGATTATTGTTGGGACATTGATTAATGTTTCAGAAGGGCTGATTTTGCCCGAAGATATTGAAAATATCATTAAAAAGCGCGACAGGAGAGCTGCTGGAAGAACTGCTCCGCCCCAGGGGTTATATTTAAATAATGTTATATATGATAATCTAAAAATAAATCGAAAATGTTCTAAATAATTTAATATATTTAAGGGTTGGTGAAAATAAACATGAAGAAAAAATTAAACATAGACATTTATCGAAAAACAAAACACAGGCAAGCTTTTAATAGGCGTGTTAAATATATTAGCTTTATTGTTTTAATTTTGATTTTTTTGGTTTTTATTTGGATTTTTTTTATCAATCAGAAAATATATAGTCAAGATGATTCGAATTTTCCGATCACACTTTCTGAAGATTCTGTTGTTGGCTTTGAAAAAAACGAGACTGGCTTTGTCGTTTTAACAAATAGGAATTTGGATTTTTATTCACTCAGCGGGCTCAAACTTCGATCTGTTGGCAACACGGCAATTTCTCCATCAATTGACAGCTGCGGCGACCACACCCTCCTTTATGAACAAGGGGGGACAAGCTATAGCATTGAAAAAAGCAGTCAGACAATAGCCAAAAATATTCTAGATAGTAAAATAATGTTGGCAAAAGTTGCAGAAAATGGAAATGTTGCGCTTGTTCTGCAAGACAGCAGGTACATTTGCGGGCTGGTTGTTTATGACAAATCTTCAAATCAAATATTTAAATGGAATTCAGCCGAAAACATAATAACAGATTTTTGCTTTACAAATAACGGCCAGGGATGCGTTGCGTTGACTATGGGCGCAAAAGGAGGATATGCTAAAGGGACTATATATGGATTAAATTTTTCTCGAAAGGACGAACTATTTAAGACGGAGATTGGAAATTCTATGCCGATTGGCGTTAAAGTTTCAGGGGGGAGCGTTTGCGTCAATTGCGAAAATAAGCTTGTTTTCATGGATGATCGGGGGAGCATTTTTAAAGAAATTCCCCATCCCGACCGGCTGATGAAATGTGTTATGGCGCCGAATAATTATTCTGTTTTTGTGTTTTGTGATGAATTGAAAGAAAAAACAAATTTAATAGTATATGATAAATTAGGGAGTGAAGTTGGAAATTTAAAACTTGATGAGAAGGTTAAAAATATTGACAGCGATGGAAAAAATGTTGTGATTTTAACTGATGATTCAATAATTTGTTGTGATATGCAGTTAAAAATTTTAAACAATGTCGAAAATAAGCAAAATGTTGACAAAATAATTTGCATAGATTCTTTTGGATATGACATATCTTCCAACAGAATACATAAATTTTTGCTGCATTAAGGAGGAGTTTTTGTGCATTTTGCTATGCCGGTTATATATGACGCGCTTGTTATTTTTGTGATTGTGTATAATGTTATATCTTCATATAAATTGGGTTTTATACGAAGTGTATTATCAATAATAAATTATTTTATTAGCTTTTTGATTGCGGGCTTTTTTGGAAAATTTTTGTCTGGATTGATATTTGATGGATTAATTAAGTCTGAAGTTGAAAAAAATTTGTTGAATATGCTAAATGACTCGGTTGCTTCTGGCGATTTATTTGGTGGAATTGACAAAATCTCCAATATGATCCCAAGTTGGTTTAATTTTCTCGCTTCAGATCAAAAATCAATTTCGGATGTTTCAAAAAATTTTATTTTGCAAAAGGATTTAAGCGGCGCGGCTAGCGCAATATCCAACGAATTTTTCAGGCCATATATAATAATGATCATATCTTCTATATTATTTTTCATTTTGTTTGCAATAACACGACTTTTGTTTAAAAAAATCTATAGATTAAATAATATTGTTCAAAACATTCCTGTTGTTGGCGGAGTCAATAATTTATTGGGCGGGTTTTGCGGAGTCATAAAATCTGGAATTATTTTGTATATTGTTGCAATAGTTGCGTTTATTATAATATTAGTGACTAAGGATGAAATGGGCTTTCTAAATTCCCAAATAATAGACGAAACAAATTTATTTTTTATGTTTTACAAATTTATTCCGTTTGCCAGATGATATTTTGTTTATTTTGACTAAATGTGTTAAAAATATGTTTTAGATTGAAAAATTTTCATAATTTTATTTGCTAAATGGGCTTGAAAAATTTTTAATTATGTATCATAATAATATATGGGGAGTTTTGTTTTATGAGAATGATATAAAACTAGTTTAAACTGATATAAAGGAGAACGGATATGCTCTGTAGTAGATGTAAAAAGAGGATGGCAGTTATTTTTGTTAGCAAAGAAGTTAACGGAAAACCAGTTTCTGAGGGGCTTTGCTTTCAATGTGCCAAAGAATTAAATATACCTCAAATAAACGAAATTGCTGATAGAATCGGAATTGAAGATTTGGAAAATGTCAGCAATCAAATAATGGGAATGTTTGCGGGAGAAGACTTTGAACGCGGAGGCGCAAGCATTTTAGACCCCCTCATATCCAGTTTTTCTAACAGAGAAACTGCGAATAGTGGGTTCGCTAAAGAAAAAAATACGGACCCTAACAGCAAAAAAAGGAAAGAACGGCCAAAGTTTAAATATCTTAACAATTTTGGTTTGAATTTAACTAAAAAAGCCAAATTAAACAAGCTTGATCGGGTTATTGGTCGGGAGAAGGAAATATATAGAGTTATTCAAATTCTTTCAAGAA
>CADAPX010000039.1:7504-21984 GCA_902789925.1 Oscillospiraceae bacterium
GGAGAACAAAAAATAATCCTTGTTTGATTGGCGAGCCTGGAGTTGGAAAAACGGCGATTGTTGAAGGAATAGCTCAAAAAATTGCAAAAGGAGACGTTCCATATCGGCTTGCAAACAAAGAAATATATTTAATTGATATGGCGTCTTTGGTTGCGGGAACGCAATTTCGAGGGCAGTTTGAAAGCCGTGTTAAAGGCTTAATATCCGAGGTTAAACAAGCTGGAAACGCGATTTTATTCATAGATGAAATACACACGCTGATTGGAACTGGAGATTCTGAGGGCGGGTCTATGAGCGCTGCAAACATCCTAAAACCGGCTTTGTCTCGGGGAGAAATTCAAATCATTGGAGCGACAACGTTTGATGAATATCGCAAATATATTGAGGAAGATTCTGCGCTGGAGAGGCGTTTTCAGCCTGTAACTGTTGAAGAAGCAAACATTGAAGAAAGCCTCAATATCCTAAAAGGAATAAAGTCATACTATGAAAAACACCACAACGTCAAGATAAAGCAAAACATTTTATATGATTGCGTGATTTTGTCTGAACGATATATAAACGATAGATATTTGCCGGATAAAGCAATCGATCTTTTAGACGAAGCGTGTGCGTGTCGGTCGCTGCGAAGTAAAGAAATAACAAAATATGAAAAACTGCTTGACGAGCAAAGCAAGCTTAAAAAGAAAGAAGAACATCTCGAATCCCAGACCGAAGACCCAGACTATCAGGCGATTGCTGAGCTTAAAGCCAAAGTCAGCAAGATCGATCAAGAAATTAAGGATATGGAGCAAGTTATTTCCGAAATATTTGTTGAGCATCGGGATTTATCTCGAGTCATTGAGCTTTGGACGGGGATTCCAGCTTCAAAAGTTGAGCAAAGTGAAACAGCTAAGCTTAAAAATTTAGAAAAGGAGCTTGAGTCTAAAATAATCGGCCAAAATGAGGCTGTTAAGCTAATAGCCATGGCAGTTCGAAGGCATCGGGTTCAAATTTCAAAGCGACGCAGGCCGGCTTCGTTTATCTTTGTTGGGCCGACTGGAGTTGGAAAAACTGAGCTTGTTAAGGTTTTATCAAACACTTTGTTTGAAGGAGTTGACAATTTAATACGCCTGGACATGTCTGAATATATGGAAAAACACGCAGTTTCCAAATTAACGGGTTCCCCTCCGGGATATGTTGGATATGATGACGCGGGGCAGTTGACAGAACAGGTTCGAAGGCGCCCGTATTCCGTTGTTTTGTTTGATGAAATTGAAAAGGCTCATCCAGACGTTATGAACATTCTTCTGCAAATTCTCGACGAAGGAAAGGTTAAAGATTCTCACGGAAGGTCGGTTAGTTTTGAAAACACAGTTTTAGTCATGACTTCAAACGCAGGAAGCAGCGACAAAGTTGGAATTGTTGGATTTGACAAGACCCACAGTCAAATGGACATAGAAAAAGCGAAAAAAGCCCTTGAGAAATTTTTGCGGCCTGAATTTATAGCTCGTGTTGATGAAATAGTAATATTTAATAAATTAACTGATGAGAATCTAAAATCCATTGCTAGATTAATGTTAAATGAAACAAAGGAGGTTTTAGCGGAAAGGGGAATTGAATTTGAATATGATGATAAATTAACAAATCATTTGATAAAACCTCTCAAAAACGGAAAATATGGCGCTCGAGACCTCAGGAAAGAAATCAGAAAAAATGTTGAAGATTTAATAACCAACTTGATCATTGAATCTGGGGACGCTTTGCAAAAAATATCTATTTCTGCGGAGAGCGATCAGATTGTTTTTCCCTTGATTAAAAGAGAGCCGGTTTTATACTGACAAAAATTTATAAGGTTAGTTTAAATTTTTAAGGAGTTCTTTTGCAAATTTTTCGCCAAATTCAGTTGCATTTTCTAGGTCTTTTTCGGTTGGGGTGAAACAAACTCTGAAATTTTCGTCAAATGTTGATAATTTTAGAGATTTCAGGCGACCAGCTATTTGACTTGCTGCTTCCCCGCTCCAGCCGAAAGAGCCAAACGTTGCGACGAGTTTTTTTGCGTTGTTTATTGCGTCTATTGTCGCAAGAAGAGTCCATATCGGGGCTGCTGCGTCCTTGTTGATTGTTGGAGAGCCAACTAAAAATGCGCTTGACTTGTTTAATTTGTCGCAAAGGTCGCTTGGATCGAATTCAGCAACGTTATATAGAGAAACTTTGGAGTTTGGAATTTGGTTTTGTATGCCCCTGGATATAGCTTTTGCTATTTGCTTTGTGTTGCCATATGCGGAACAGTAGAAAATGGGGATGAGCGGGTCTTCTTCCCTTTGAGGGTTGCTCCATTTTTCATATGTTTCAATAACTTGATCGAGCATAAAATCTTTTGTTAAAACAGGGCCATGACTTGGGCAGACAAACGAAATGTCTAGATTTTTAATCTTGGATATTCCACTGGTGACATATTTTTTAAAAGGCGAAAATATGCAGTCGAAGTAGGTTTTCAAACTCGAAAGGAAGGCTGATTTGTCGGTTATTTCGAAATCAAATCCATATGGTTCGCAGTAGTGACATCCCAAAAAGTCGCATGTGAACAAGGTTTTTTCCTCTTCAACATATGTCAACATAGAATCTGGCCAATGCAAAAATGGGGCCGAGATGAAGCGAAGCGTCTTGTTTCCAAGGTCTATATATTCGTCATTTTTCACAATTTTTAGGTTTAAATTTGAGTTGTTTGTGATATTTTTTAGATATATTGCTCCTGCGGGGCTTGTGAGGATTGTTATTTTAGGATTTAATTCGACAAGTTTTTGGATTGCGCCGGAGTGGTCTGGCTCATTATGATTCATGACTAGATAATCAATTTTATTTATATCTGATATTTCTTCAACATTTTTCAAATATTTATCAAAATAGTCTTTGTGGACAGTTTCAATAAGAGCGGTTTTTTCAGAGCCTTTAACAACATATGAATTGTATGTTGTTCCGTTGCTTGTTTTAACGACAACATCCGCAATTCTGACATTTGGATTTAAAACGCCAACACTGAATATACTATCTGTAATTTTGTTTTTCATAAACCAATACCTCCAAAATTTACGCGCATTTTTTCGCGTTTTTGTTTAATTATAATGCTAAAGACCGAATTTAGTCAAGGAGAAATTTGTTTTGCAGATATTTTTTACTATTTAGGTTATATTTGTCCCCGCAGTGCTCATTATTTTGAAAATATTAGAATTTGATTAAAAAATTTCTCAAATTAAGCCGTCCTCGAAAAAATTCTGGGGGAAAAATGCAAAAAGTCAATAAAAAGGCCCTTAATTAGGCCTTTGTCGCGGACGCTTAACTACCGCTTGTTATTGGCTTTTTAAAAGAGGTGGAGGCTTGATGAAATTTTAATATTACAGTCGGTTGTGAGCTGGCGGCATTTTAAGCTTTTTGCGTTGTTTTTTAGAAGCAGCTCAAGGATTTTAAAGATTTTAGGATTTTTTAGATAAAGAGCTGGGTTTTTTAAAATTTACTATTTAGGTTATATTTGTCCCCGCAGTGTTCATTATTTTGAAAATATTAGAATTTGATTAAAAAATTTCTCAAATTAAGCCGTCCTCGAAAAAATTCTGGGGGAAAAATGCAAAAAGTCAATAAAAAGCCGCCGGGCCCACCATAAACCATGCAGGCAAACCTCATTTAAAACGCCAGGCTTTTTTAAAGCCATCCGCAACAGGTGGCAGGTTAAACGCCCTTAATTAGGCCTTTGTCGCGGGCGCTTAACTACCGCTTGTTATTGGCTATTTCAAAGAGGTGGAGGCTTGATGAAATTTTAATATTACAGTCGGTTGTGAGCTGGCGGCATTTTAAGCTTTTTGCGTTGTTTTTTAGAATCAGCTCAAAGATTTTGAAGATTTTAGGATTTTTTAGATAAAGAGCTGGATTTTTTAAAAAAGAAGCGCGAAGGGGACAAATATATCCCAATAAAATCGTAAAATTTGCCCAGCATAAACTCTAGATCCGCGCTAGATTTTTTTAATATTTTTAAGCCAAGAGTTGAATTTGAATTTTCGTTGTGGTATAATGTCCTTGGTTCTAGAAATTCTTAGTTGACATTTCCTATATATTTTAGAAGGGAAGTTGAAAAATATGAAAACGTTTTTAAAAATTCTATTTAGTGCGATATCATTTGCAGCTGCAATTTTTTATGGATTTAGACTGATTAAATTCATAACCAATAGATTTTTTCCAAATTATATATCAACCGGCGAGGACACTTTGCTGGGCCTTTAAAAGTGTAAAAAATTGTTTATTTTACTTGATTTTGGAGGGAGTCACTATGGCTAAAATTGCGATTATGGGGCATGGGGTTGTTGGATCGGGCGTTGCTGAGCTTTTGAGAAAAAACAGCACAAATATTTCCCAACGCATTGGACAATCTATTGAAATATCTAAAATTTTAGACTTGCGTGAATTTAACAATTTACCATACTTGGACCTGTTTACTAAAAATTTTGATGATATATTGAAGGATGATGAAATATCTGTTGTTGTTGAGACAATTGGTGGCCTAGACCCGAGTTATGAATTTACGAAATCTTTATTAAAATCTGGAAAGAGCGTCGTTTCTTCGAATAAAGAGTTGGTTGCGCAAAAAGGTGATGAGCTTCTTTCGATTGCGCGAGAAAACCATGTAAACTATCTTTTTGAGGCGAGCGTTGGCGGGGGAGTGCCGATAATACGCCCTATATATTCTTGCCTTGCTGCAAATAAAATTGAATATATTTGTGGTATTTTGAATGGAACGACAAATTTTATAATAACTAAAATGCTTGAAGATGGTCTTTCATTTGAAGAGGCTCTGGCGCTTGCAAAAGATAAAGGATATGCTGAGAAGGATCCAACTGACGATATAAATGGGTCGGATTCAAACAGAAAAATATGCATTTTGGCAAGCCTTGCTTATGGAACCCATATATATCCACACGAAGTTTGCCAGTCTGGAATAGAATGTATTGAATTGGCTGATGTAGATTTTGCTAGGTCGATTGGATGTGTTATAAAGCTGATTGGAAAGGCCAGGCGCTTGGAGAATGGAAAAATATCAATCATGGTTTGTCCTGCGTTTGTTTCAAATTCCAGCAAACTAGCTTCGGTTGGTGGTGTGTATAACGCCATATTGGTTAAAGGAGACGCCGTTGGGGAGGTTTTGTTTGTTGGCCAAGGAGCGGGGAAAATGCCGACTGCAAGCGCTGTTGTCGCCGACATCATTAACATCGTTAGGGCTGAAAAAACTTTTATTTCCCAGTCTTGGAAGCCTTCAAACGGCTCAATAGTTCAAGCCCACGAACAGTATGAATCCAGGTTTTATTTGCGGCTTAAGGCTCGTGACGCTAAAGAGGCAAGGGAGTTTGTTTTGAAAAACTATAAATCTCCAGTTTTTCTTTCGCGCAAGGATCAGCCGGCTGATGAAATCGCTTTAACAACTGGTTATATGCTAGAGTCTGAAATTAAAGATTTAACCAATTTATTTTCTGGCCATAGGATTAAACAGTTATCAAAATTAATAATATTAGATTAAACGGAGAATATACAATGATAGAAATAAAAGTTCCAGCAACAACTGCAAATTTGGGTTCAGGCTTTGACGCGCTAGGGATCTCGCTCTCTTTATATAACCGTGTTTACTTCTACAGAATGGAAGAGATCGACGCGATCCCGCGCTTTGGGGTTGAATTTTGCGAAAATAAAAATAATCTTATTTATAGTTCTGCAGTCAAACTTTTTGAAATTTGCGGAAAAGAGGTTCCGAGGGATTTAAGAATCAGGCAAAAACGAAAAATCCCATCAACAAGAGGCTTGGGAAGCAGTTCAGCTTGTATAGTTGCTGGGTTGGTTGGGGCCAATGAATTTTTGGGTTCGCCGATGAACAGGCGAGAAATTTTGGATCTTGCAGCCGAAATCGAGGGCCACCCGGACAACGTTGCTCCTGCTCTTTTGGGGGGACTTGTTTCTTGCGTATACGAAAATGGTAAGGTTTTTTATTGTAAACAAGATGTGAGTTTGAATATAAAATTTATTGTTATTGTTCCAAATTTCAAGATGTCAACTTCCAAGGCTCGCTCGGGTCTTCCGGACGTTATTTCACGTGATGACGCCGTTTTCAACATATCCAGATCGTCTCTGTTTGTCGCTTCCATGGCAACTCAAAGGTTTGAAAATCTTCGAGTTGCTGTTGACGACAGGATACACCAAGCGCATAGGCTAAAATTTATTGATGGAGCCGAAAAAATATTTGATATTTCATATAAACTTGGAGCGTATGCAGTTTATTTGAGCGGTTCTGGTCCGTCTATTGTTGCAATTTGCAGTCGAAAAAACACCCCATTTGTCATCAAAATGCGGCGTGAATTGAATGAACTGGGACTTGCTAGGTGGAAAATTTTAGATCTAAGTGTTAATAATGATGGCGTAGTCGCAAATGTTATATGAGCTTGATTGTCCAGAAATTTGGAGGAACTTCGGTTGCTGATGTTGAATGTTTAAGAAATGTTGCCAAAATTGTGACGAATGCTAAAAAAAACGGAAATAGGGTTGTTGTTGTTGTTTCTGCTCAAGGGGCGACAACGGATGATCTTGAAAAAAAGGCCTTTGAAGTCAATGAAAAGGCGTCTAAAAGAGAGATGGATGTTTTGCTTTCTAGCGGCGAACAAATTTCAGTTTCTTTGCTTGCTATGGCGATTGAAAAGCTTGGTTTTTCGGTTATTTCGCTGACCGGTTGGCAGGCGGGCTTTAAAACTGAACCAAATCATTGCAACGCTCGAATCAAAAAGATCGACACATCGCGCCTGGAACATGAAATGGATTTAAACAAAATAGTTATCGTCGCGGGATTTCAGGGAATAGACCAGTTTGGCGACATAACAACGCTTGGCCGAGGAGGGTCAGACACTAGCGCCGTCGCATTGGCAGCAGCACTGCATGCAGATTTGTGTCAAATATACACTGATGTTGATGGAATATATACCGCAGATCCGAATTTAGTTAAAAACGCTATAAAGCTCGACAGCATTAGTTTTGATGAAATGCTCGAGCTAACAACTTTGGGAGCCCAAGTTCTACACAGTCGCTCGGTTGAAATGGCCAAGAGATATAACGTTAATTTGGAAGTTTTGTCGAGCTTTAAAAATATCCCAGGAACAAAGATTAAGGAGAAGATTTCTATGGAAAAATTATTGGTTAGAGGCATTACTAAAGACGACGACACATCTCGCATTGCTCTTTTGAATGTTCCAAACAAGCCCGGCTTTGCATATCAAATATTTTCGCTCATGGGCAAGTATGACGTTAATGTGGATGTTATACTTCAATCGATTGGCCGCCAAGGCACAAAGGACGTTAGCTTCACTGTTCCAACAAGTCAGATGGATCTTGCGGTTGAGGTTCTTAAAAAAAACACTGATGCTATCGGAACTGACCAAATCCAAGTGACGGATTCAATTTCAAAAGTCTCGATTGTTGGCGCGGGGATGCAGACAAATCCCGGAGTAGCTGCAAAAATGTTTGAAGCTTTATATGACGCAGAAATTAACATTCAGATGATATCAACAAGCGATATAAAAATTTCTGTTTTAATAGATCAAAAATACAGTGACCTTGCTTTAAACGCCCTTCATGAAGCATTTTTCGAATAGTTTGAACATTTTCGGTATGTTTCTTATATAGCTGACTTTTTGCCAAAAATTTTGGAGGTTTTGAGGTAATGCAAGAAATTTATAAAAAATATTGTGAAGAATTTGTTGATGAGGCGGGTGTTTTAAGAAAAATAAAAATCAAAGTCCCGGAAAATTTTAATTTTGGATATGATATTTTAGACGAAATAGCCAAAAAATATCCATCTAATTTGGCTGTTTTGTGGTGTGATGTCTATGGAAACGAAAAAAGAATAACTTTTGAGCAAATGAGCAAGCTTTCAAATCAAGCCGCAAACCTATTTATTTCCAAAGGAATCAAGCCTAAAGACTTTGTCATGTTGATTTTAAAGCGCAATTATGAGTATTGGTATATCATAAATGCGCTACATAAAATCGGAGCAATCGCCATCCCGGGAACATATCTTTTAACGAGCGAGGATTTGGAATATAGGGTTAAATTAGCAAACATACATTCCGCAGTTTTTTCAGCACAAAGCGGCATACCCGAAAAAATTTTATCTGTCTGCAAAAAATGCGATCAACTGGAAAATTTATTTTCTGTTCGCGGGGATGTTGATGGATGCGTGAATATATCGAAAAATTTACAGCACTATTCTGATAAACTTGACAGGATTCAAACCGACGCTCACGACACCATGCTTGCATATTTCACATCCGGAACGACTGGCCATCCAAAGCTCGTTGAGCACAGTTATTCCTATCCTTTGGGGCATTTAATCACCGCGAAATATTGGCAAAATGTTCGGCCAAACGGGCTTCATCTGACAATCTCAGACACAGGCTGGGGGAAAGCTGCGTGGGGCAAGCTATATGGACAGTGGATGATGAAAACGGCGGTTATGGTGTATGACTTTGAAAAATTTGTTGCAGACGACATTTTAAATATTATTGAAAAATATCAAATAAACACGTTTTGTGCGCCTCCGACAATATATCGATTTTTCATAAAAGAAGGCCTCGGGTCTCACGACATTTCGTGTTTGGAATATGCCACAACAGCAGGCGAACCGCTAAACTATGAAATCATAAAGCAATTTAAAGAAGAAACAGGCCTCCAAATCATGGAAGCGTATGGCCAGACCGAAACAACCGCCATACTCATAAATCAAGTTGGCCCAAACTCCAAACCAGGATCGCTCGGAACTCCATCTCCTCTTTATGACGTTGTTTTAGCGGACAAAGATTGCTGTGATGTTGGGGTTGGGCAAGCCGGGGAGATATGCGTTAAAATCAAATCTGACGGAAGCCAAGTTGGACTTTTTAAGCGATATCATAAAAACCAAGAGCTTGATAAATTTGCAAGACGCGGGGGAATATACCACACGGGAGACGTCGCAATTCGCGACTCGGACGGCTATTTTTGGTATGTTGGGCGGATTGATGATGTGATAAAATCCAGCGGATATAGGATCGGGCCGTTTGAAATTGAAAGCGTCTTGATGGAGCATCCCGCGGTCCTAGAATGCGGAATAATAGGGGTTCCTGACGAAATTCGAGGCCAGGTTGTTAAAGCAAATGTCGTTTTAACAAGCGCATATAGCCCTTCCGACAAGCTTGCAAAAGAGCTTCAAGACTTTGTTAAAAGCAAAACAGCGCCATATAAATACCCAAGAATCATCGAATTTATGGACAGACTCCCCAAAACCATTTCCGGAAAAATCAGAAGAAATATCTTGAGAAAATCACACATTAGTTGATTTTTTTCGTTATATTTAATATATTTAAAGTCAAATTGAAAATTTTATGCGTGGCTTTTTTCGTTAAATCTTTCTTTTGCAGTTGAAAGCATCAATTTAATCCTGTTTTCTTGGTTAACTCGGGTTGCGCCTGGGTCATAGTCAACACACACTATGTTAGCATTCGGATTTGCTTTTGTTATTGCCCTGACCATGCCCTTTCCAACAATGTGGTTTGGCAGACATCCAAACGGTTGAGCGCAGACTATGTTTTCCGTTTTGCTTTTAATCAGCTCAATCATCTCCGCTGTTAAAAGCCAGCCTTCGCCCATTTTTGCGCCATATCCAATATATGGCCCGACGTCTGTTTTGATTTTTTCAAACGGACTTGGCGGGGAAAATCGGCCTGATTTTTTGATCGCTTGAATAAATATGTTCTGAATATTTTCAAGATATTTCTTAAATAAAACGCAAACAAGCCTTTTTATTTTGCTGCCGCCATATATATCTATATCAACAATTCTGTTATCAACTTTGAATATTATGAAATCCATGATTCCTGGAACAGCAACCTCAACGCCTTCATCTTCCAAAAATTTCTGCAAATTATTGTTGGCAAGAGGCGAATATTTAACATATATCTCCCCAACAATTCCAACTTTAACCTTGGGAGTCTTTTTTATTTTAATTTCAGAATAATCTTTAACAATTTTCTCAAAATTTTCGCTCATTATCTTTTTTCCAAATCCGGTCGAATTTTTATATTGATTAGCCATCTTTTTAATCCAGAGCGCTGTCAATTTTTCGGCGTCCCCTTTGTTTTGCTCATGAGGCTTGGTTTGGTTTTCAAGGAGCATCAGCATATCGCCATACATAAGCGCAGAAGCCAACTTCTTTATTAAGCGAAAGCTCAGTTTAAAGCCCGGATTTTTTTCAAGCCCTGATAAATTAACCGAAATAACCGGAACCTGAGGATATCCGGCTCTTTTTAAAGCTTTTCTCAGCAGGTGAATATAGTTAGACGCCCTGCAGCCGCCGCCTGTTTGAGTTATCAGGAGGGCGGTTTTGTTTTTGTCATATTTTCCGCTTTCTAGAGCGTCAATAAACTGGCCAACAACTAAAAGACAAGGGTAGCAGGTGTCGTTATGGACATTTTCAAGCCCCATCTTGACGATATTTGAGCCGCTGGATTTTAATAAATCGCAGTCATACCCCTCTTGTCGCAGTATATTTTTTATGAGTTCAAAATGTATTGGCAGCATATTTGGTATCAACAATTTGTGTGTTTTTTTCATCGCTTTAGTGAATATAATTCGGCCATGTTTTTTGCAATGTTTTTGTTGATTCATAGATTCAGTCCCCTTATTTATCAATTGGCTGGATTTTTTCAGAATTATTGCGTTCTTCAATCGCGGCCAGCAAACTTCTAATTCGAATTTTTGTTGCTCCCAGATTATCTATTTCATCTATTTTAATCTGAGTATATAATTTATTATTTGATTCAAGAATTTCCCGAACTTCATCAGTTGTTATCGCATCAACCCCACATCCAAAAGAAACAAGCTGAATCAAATTCATGTTTTTGTGTTTTAAAACTTCATGGGCTGCTGCGTATAATCTCGCGTGATATGTCCACTGATTTAAAACGTTTGTTTCAACTTTTTGGCCTATATCAGAAACAACTCCACTTGATGTCAGAACCGAAACTCCATAGCTTGAAATCAGTTTATCTATGCCGTGGTTGATTTCAGGGTCAACGTGATATGGCCGGCCCGCAAGAACTATTATGTTTATATTATTTTCACTTGAATGCTTAATTGCTTTATATGCGTAGTTTTTTAGGTCTTGTTTATATTTTTTATATTCATCATACGCTGCCAAAGTGGCTTTTTTTATGCTTTTTTTATCAATATCAAAGTATTTAGAAAATATTTTAAACGCAAATTTTTCAAAAGACCTGGGCCTATCAATTCCAATATAGTCCATTATTAATGTCTGATTCGAAAATAGTTTAACATTTGATTTAATAATTTCTGGATAATATGCAACAACAGGGCAGTTATAGTGGTTATCGCCGCAGTGTTCGTCGAAATTATATGTCATACAAGGATAAAAAATCCACTCCACACCCATTTTAACTAAAGCTTCAATATGCCCATGAACCAATTTCGCGGGATAGCAAACCGTGTCTGAGGGGATGGTGTGTTGGCCGGTGATATATAAATTTCTGCTGGAACGGGGCGAAAGCAGGACTTCAAATCCCAAATTTTCGAAAAAAGCAGTCCAAAATGGCAAATTTTCATACATATTTAAAACCATAGGAATTCCAATTCTTCCTCGCCTGCCAACTTTTTTTGGAAGATTAATCAATTTATTATATATATATTCAACCATATTATATTTAGTTTTGCTTGGTGAAGAATTATTATATCTGTCGCATTTATTTCCTGAAACAAAAATATTGTTGTCTTTAAATCTGTTTATCGTCAGGCGACAGTTGTTTGGGCAATTTTTGCATGTTGTTGACGTCACGGTGTGTGAAAAATTTTGCAAATCATTTGGAGTCGCTATTGAGGATTTTCCCCGAGCGTGACTTTTAGCATATAGTGCACATCCATACGCCCCCATCAAACCTGAAATAGGCGTCCTGATGACGTCAACGCCGAGCTCTTGCTCAAACGCCCTCAAAACCGCGTCATTCAAAAAAGTCCCGCCCTGAACAACAATTTTTTTCCCTAAATCTTTAGGACTTTTCGCTCGAATCACTTTATATATGGCATTTTTGACGATGGATATTGAAAGGCCTGCCGATATATCTTCAATTGTTGCGCCATCTTTTTGGGCTTGCTTGACTGAGGAATTCATAAACACAGTGCATCGCGACCCAAGATCGACTGGGGACTTGGCAAAAAGCCCTTTATTTGCAAATTCAGAAACGCTATATCCCAAAGCTGTCGCAAAGGTTTCCAAAAATGATCCGCAGCCCGAAGAACACGCCTCGTTTAGCATTATGGAGTCAATCGCGCCCATCTTGAGTTTAAAACACTTAATGTCCTGCCCGCCAATGTCTATAATAAAATCAACATCAGGCAAAAAATGTTTAGCAGACGTAAAATGAGCAACCGTTTCAACAATTCCGTGGTCCAGCGAAAAAGCGTTTTTTATTAAACTTTCTCCATACCCAGTCACAGCGCTTGATGCAATCTTGATTTTTTCGCTTGATTCATATATTTTAGAATATATTTCCTTCAAAAATTTTAGAATAATTGGGATTATTTCGCCTTCATTTGATATATATTTAGAGTATAATATCTCATTATTCTCAGTTATCAGGACAATTTTTGTTGTTGTTGAGCCGGCGTCAATTCCAAGATATGCATTTCCAGCATACTCAGAAATATCTTTAAAGCTAATGTCGATTTTATTCTGCCTATTCAAAAATTTTTCATATTCGTCTTTATTTTTAAACAATGGACGCAGGCTTGAGTTGCTTTTCATTCGCTTAGCTTTTTTTAGATTTTCAATTGCTTCCAGAAGATCAACCGGGTCGGCAGTTTGCTTTGAATATTCGGCTGCTCCCAAAGCAACAAAATACTCGCTGTCTTTCGGAAATATCGCAGTTTCTTCGGTTAAATTTAACGAATCAACGAATCTTTCACGCAATCCTTTGAAAAAAGTTAATGGCCCTCCCAAAAACATGACTTTTCCGGTTATTTCTCGCCCTTGAGCAAGGCCTCCAATTGTTTGATTAACAACAGCTTGAAAAATGCTTGCAGCAAGGTCTTTTTTTTGCGCGCCTTGGTTTATTAGAGGCTGGACGTCGGATTTTGCAAAAACGCCGCATCTTGAAGCGATTGTGTATAATTTTTCATAGTTTAAAGAAAGCTTGTCAAACTCTTCCAAAGAGACCCCGAGCAAAATAGCCATTTGATCTATGAAAGCGCCTGTTCCGCCCGCGCAGGAGCCGTTCATCCTGACCTCAACAGCTCCGGATAAAAAGAGGATTTTAGCATCTTCACCGCCCAATTCAACAATGACATCGACGTCGTTGTGGCTTTTTTTGGCCGCGATTTTGGTTGCATAGACTTCCTGGACAAATTTTAAACCTGAGTCTTTTGAAACGCCCATTCCAGAGGAACCCGTGACTGCGATATGTGCTTTTGAATTTTTAAGTATTTCGTCATAAATTTTTGTCAAAAGTTCAATTGATTTTTCTTTAACCATTGCTTTGTGACGCTGATATGATTTAAAGATTATTTCGTCATCTTTTAAAACCACGCATTTTATGGTTGTCGAGCCAACATCCAGCCCTATTTTAAAGTTTGTTTTTTCCAGCAAAAGCAACAACCTCCCAGTCCAATTACCTAAATTGTATTATACACAAAATATCGACGTAAATCAAGGAATTTTGTCTTTTTATTTAAAAATTAATCTCGATATATAAAAATGTTTTATTTGATTAAAGCGAGCATATTGCCCGTTGGTCTATTAAATTTGAAATTTTTGGCCAGAAAGAACGATTTTCACAGACTTGAATAAATCATATTAAATTGAAAAATTCTCAAAAAATTTGGCAAATATGGATTTGGATTATATTTGTTCCAATTTAATTCTTTTTTTGAAAATATCCGAATTTGATTAAAAAATTTCCTCAAATTAATCCCTCCTCAAACGCATTCTAAAGAAACAAGGATAAATCCGGCTTAAGCGCCGCCCGCTCACCATCAACCATGTAATTTATATCTGATTTAAAATGTCAAACTTTTTCAAACCATCTTTAACAGGTGTTAGTTAAACGTCATAAATTGGCTTTTGCTGGCGCCCACCTACTGCTTGTTACGGACGGTTTGCAAGAGGAGGGAAGGTCAAAAAGTTTATGATATTAAGGTTAGTTGTGAGCCGGCGGCGTTTTTTTGGCTTTTGCATTGTTTTTTAGAATGCATTCAAGGAAATTGGGTTTTGTTGGGTTTTTGAGCAAAGAGTCGGATTTTTTAAGAGAGACTTTAAGGGTCCTTTCTGGCGCCCACCTACCGCTTGTTACGGATGGCTCGCAAGGGGAGGGAGGCTCAAAAAGTTTATAATATCACAGTTAGTTGTGAGCCGGCGGCGTTTTTTTGGCTTTTGCATTGTT
>CADAPX010000040.1 GCA_902789925.1 Oscillospiraceae bacterium
AAGAGAATTTAAGGATTGATTTGGAAAGTAAATGCTCTTTTTTTATGGAAAACTTGCTAAAATGCTTTAGCTGAGCCACAGTTTCGCCCTTTTGCTTTGTTGGAAAGTAGTTGTGTTTCAGGCTTGTGTGTGGAGGAGAGGGGCTTGGACCTTGGCTTGAGCTTAGTAAAAAAATCAGCCCTAATAAAATTTCATTGCAGCATTCATAAAAAAACATTTAGTTTTAATTATATTAATGTTTTATTAAATTTAAGGAGAAAATTTATATGTATAACAAATCTAAAGTAAAAAAGAAAATAATATCCATTGCTCTTGCTCTTGTTTTGGCGATTCAGCCTTTAGCGAGTCTTCCAATGAATGCTTTTGCTGGAAATGCTTTTGCCGGGAAGAGGAAGAGTTTTGGCATTGATAATATAATTGGGTCAGAAGCCAACAAACAGATTGTTGAATCTCAGACTGATTTTGCAGATGACGAAAATGTATTGGATTTTGATGTGAGCAACTACGTTAAAAATATTACGCCGCAGGGCGCAACTGCCAGTTATACTGTTGAATCTCAGACCGCTTTTGCAGATGGTGAAAATGTATTGGATGAGGATGGAAAGGTTATAAATCCAGGGATTGCAAAGGTTAAAGTCACGGTTAACGGCGTTTCGAAAAAAACCTGTACGATTGCAGATATTAGTGGAATTTTAGGGAGCGCCATTGACGCCGCCGAAGACGCCAATGCCGCCGCCATGTTTGCTGGGGAGGCCGGGATGGCTAGTTTAGCCGCTGGTGCCGCCATATTCGCCTGGGAGTCTGGGATGGCAAGTTTGGCCGCCGTGGAAGCCAGGAGCGCTGCCGTGGAAGCCAGGAGCGCCGCCGTGGAAGCCAGGAGCGCCGCCGTTAAGGCTGCTTGGAATGTTGCTAAAAACGCTTGTGAATCGGCTAAAACGGCTTTGGATATAGGGCTTAATTTGGAATCCGAATTAAAAACTGCCTATATGGCATATCGGGTTGCTGAAGCTGTTTGGACTCAGTTAGGTAATAATATGGACAATCTCAACAAATGTAAAAAAAGAGCAGATGCTTTGCAAGAATTGATTGATGACGCTTGCTGGCCAAGTAATTATTAGTTATTATAGGCTCAAGTTTTGATTTCAAGCGGGGAAGCAAGATTTCTTTCCCGCTTGGAGTCGTTTTTTGGACTTAATATTACAGTTAGTTGTGAGCTTGCTTGCCCTCAAGGACGCCAAACTACCACTTGTCACGGACGCTTTCAAAGGAACTTTCCCTCAAGTAAGGTTTAATACTAAAGCTCGTTGTGAGCGGGTGGCATTTATTCCGTCCTTGCATGGTTTTTTTAAGCGTGGTTGAGGATAATATAATTTATTGAAAATTTTAGATAAAGAGTTGGGATTTTTAAGCAGAGGGTTTTGAGGGGACAAATATAACCAAAAAAAATCTTAAAAAACGCTTGACTTTTTTGTCGAATTGTTGTATAATGGGATCCGCGTGGTTGGAAAGTTTGTTGATTAATTTTATGAAAATAAATTGTCTTTTTTTAAAAAAGGGGTTGACAAGCTTATGGAAGATTTGCTAAAATGTTTTAGCCGAGCCGAGCCGAGCCGAGCCGAGCCGAGCCGAGCCGAGCCGAGCTATGCTATAGGTTTGCCCTTTTATGTGAATATGTTGGCTGTTTTGCTTTGTTGGAAGGCGGCCGTTGTTTTGGTTGCGCTAAAAGAGCGTTTCATTGGGATTTTTTGCCCTCTGGAGCGCTGTTTTGGCGTTTCCTTTATATTTTAGAGAGGGCTTGGAGCTTGTTAAAAAAACTCCAGCTCAACAATATTTATGGAAGCGTTAATAAAAAATATTTAAAGAGAGGAAATTTATATGCGTAATAAATTCAAACTGAAAAAGAAACTGGTTTCA
Organism: Oscillospiraceae bacterium; assembly: GCA_902789925.1. Lineage (GTDB taxonomy): Bacteria > Bacillota > Clostridia > Oscillospirales > Ruminococcaceae > RUG12519. The sequence continues at coordinate 1,915 of CADAPX010000040.1, forward strand.
ATCGCTCTTGCTCTTGCGTTGGCAGCCCAACCTTTGGCGAGTCTACCAATGAATGTTTTTGCTGGGACGGGGAAGACGGGCGTTATGATGGCGCCGCTTAAAGCTGACTTTAAAGAATTAAACAAAGGTCAAAGTGTTAGCTCTAAGTATATTGTCTCAAAATCGGTTGCTTTTGGAGAGGGGGCAGTGCTGAATGGCAGAATTGTTCGCCGCCGTCTTCGCCGCCAACGCCGCCGCCAGAGCCGCCGTCAACGCCGCCAACGCCGCCAACGCCGCCAACAACCCCACCGCCAACGCCGCCAACGTCGCCGCCGTCTTCGCCAACAACGCCGCCGCCAACGCCGCCGACAACGTCCGTGCTGCTTGGAATGTTGCTAAAAACGCTTGTGATTTGGCTAAAACGGCTTTGGAAAAAGGCATCGATTTGGAATCCAAATTAAAAACTGCCTATATGGCATACCGGGTTGCTGAAGCTGTTTGGACTGAGTTAAATGATAATTCAAATAATCTTAATGCATGCAAAGAAAGAGCGGATGCGTTGCAAAAAGTGATTGACAGGTTATATGGTGATAAAGTCGGAGACCATGAAGAAAAACCAGACTAAGACTAAATTTAATTATTGTTTATTGTGATTTTTGATTTCAAGCGGGAAGGAGGCTTTCTTTCCTGCTTGGAGTCGTTTTTTTGGACTCAGTCAATGATATTATAATGTGTTGGTTTTTTTAGTAAAGAGTCGGATATTTTAAGGAGAAGGATTGAGCGGGCAGCCCTCAAGGACGCCAAACTACCACTTGTTACGGACGCTTTCAAAGAGACTTGCGCTTGAGGGAGGTTTAATACTAAAGCCCGTTGTGAGCAGGCCTCTCAAGGACGCCCAACTACCACTTGTTACGGATGCTTTCAAAGGGACTTGAGCTTGAGGAAGGTTTAATACTCAAGCCCGTTGTGAGCGGGCGGTGTTTGGATCGGTTTTTGCATTGTTTTTTGGAACGCGATTGAGGATATTATAATATGTTGGTTTTTTAGTGTAGAGTTGGATATTTTAAGCAGGAAGGGAGAGGGGGCAGCCCTCAAGGACGCCAAACTACCACTTGTTACGGACGCTTTCAAAGGGACTGTGCTTGAGTGGGATTTAATACTCAAGCTCGTTGTGAGCGTGACTGCTCTTGAGAGCGTCAGCCTACCACTTGTCACGGACGCTTTCAAAGGAACTTTTGCTTGAGCGGGGTTTAATACTCAAGCTCGTTGTGAGCAGGCGGGTCAAGGACGCCAACCTACCACTTCTCACGGACGCTTTCAAAGGAACTCGAGCTTGAGCGGGGTTTAATACTCAAGCCCGTTGTAAGCTGGCCTCTCAAGGACGCCAAACTACCACTTGTTACGGACGCTTTCAAAGGAACTTTTGCTTGAGTGGGATTTAATACTAAAGCTCGTTGTGAGCAGGCAGTTCAAGGACGCAGACCTACCACTTGTCACAGACGCTTTCAAAGGAACTTTTCCTCAAGTAAGGTTTAATACTAAAGCTCGTTGTGAGCGGGCGGCATTTTGCTCGCTTTTGCATGTTTTTTTGAAATGATGTCAAAGATTGTTTGAAAAAGCAATTTTTTTAATTGAATTCTTATATTTTCAGAAGCGGAATTAATGGGACAAATATAACCCAACAAAATAATACAAATAGTGTTTTTTAATACTACTTGACAGCAATTTTAGATATACACAATTAAAAAATTTTGTAAATATGTGGTGTTGATTTTTAAACAATAAAATAATATAATTATAGGTGTGAAAATTTTTTAAAAGGAGAATGAGTCAGGATATGAACGAGTTTGAAATTCAAGAATGCAAAATCAAAATATCGGAATATAAACCATTAATTGATAAATTAAATAATTCGTTAAATATTAATTCACTTCAAAAACAGGTTGAAAAATTTGAAAATCAAGCGGCTGAGTCAAACTTTTGGGAGGATATGGATAATGCTCAAAAAATTATGCAAAAAAGCAATCATTTGAAAAGCAAAATCAGCAAATTTAAACACCTTTCAAACATGGTTGAAGACTGTGAAACCATGGTTGAAATGCTCGTTGAAGAAAATGACGATTCTTTGGCTGATGAGCTTCAAAAAACCTTAAAAGAAGTTGAACGGGAAATCAAAGAGCAGACCCTTCAAACCCTGCTCAGCGGCGAATATGACTCAAAAAACGCAATCATAACGCTGCATGCAGGAGCTGGCGGAACTGAGGCCATGGACTGGGTTGAAATGCTGTTTAGAATGTATTCCAGATGGGCTGAACGCCACAATTTCAAGACAAAAACGCTTGATTATATCGCGGGAGACGAGGCGGGAATTAAAAGCATATCCATCCTGATTGAAGGCCAAAATGCATATGGATATTTAAAATCCGAGTCCGGAGTCCACAGGCTTGTTCGAGTCTCTCCATTTGACGCTTCCGGCAGGCGCCACACATCCTTCGCTTCAGCAGAGGTTTTGCCTGAAATAGACGAAACAATCGACATTGAGATTCGCGATGAAGACATAAAAATGGACGTTTTTAGATCTAGCGGGGCAGGCGGCCAACACGTCAACAAAACCTCCTCAGCCGTCAGATTAACCCACATTCCAACCGGAATAGTGACATCCTGCCAAAATGAACGCAGCCAACTTCAAAACAGGACAACCGCCATGAAAATGCTAAAATCCAAGCTGATTGAAATCAAGGAAAGAGAACATCTGGAAAAAATTGAGGACATCAAGGGAGATCAAAAGGAAATCGCTTGGGGCTCGCAAATCCGGTCGTATGTTTTTATGCCATACACGCTTGTTAAAGACCACAGAACGAATTTTGAAAATGGGAACATATCCGCTGTTATGGATGGTGATCTTGACGATTTTATTAACGCATATTTATCGCAGCAGGCCCAAAAAAACCTAGACAAATAGGCTTTTTAGATATTCATATAGCTCGACCACAGCAAACCTGACCTCGGACTTGCTTCCGGTTTTAATAAGCTCTTGTTGCTCGCTGTTTAAAACGTCCTCCAGCTTCTCCCCAGAAGTTGAATCCGCCGCAGGAACACACAAAGACGGAACCAGGACACACCACCAATTGCGCCCCTGGGCCTTCCCTATTTTTAGCCTCAAAGCGTCATACATCCCCGCAGGAATCGAAAAATCGCCATATTCCCGGGTGTTAAAATACATGTTGACTATTTCAGGCTCAACATCATAGTCATATCCGGCCTTTTCAATTGCGCTTTTAGCAACTTTTTCAACATTTTGCAGCTGGCCCTCAACCTGATTTTTGGCCATTTCTAGGTCATTTTTTGAGTCGTCAAAATTAAAGCTTTGCAAAACCTCGTCTCGAACTTTTAGCTTTAAATCTTGATCTTCTTCCGAATCTGAGTTAGCCAATATGTGTAGTCTGAATATGTGATTTCCCATGTCCTCGCTTTGACAAATGACATTAGAAAAACAACAAACAACCGCAACAATAAGCCCAATAAATAAAGAAATTTCGATATAACTGATTTTTACTCCATTTAGTCTAATATTTTTCATATAACATAAAACCACCTTTAACTAGCTTTTGAGGTGATGGTTGGCAAATTTTTCAATTTTTATTCAAGCAAGTCATATTTTTCTATTGGACGACAAGCAAAGCTCAAAAATCCTTCTTTTTCAAATTCAATTTGCGCTTTTTTTAAAGTTTCTTCATCTTCATATATCCCAAAAACAGCAGACCCTGAGCCGGTCATGAGGCTTGCCATCGCTCCTCGCCTAAGCATTTTTTCTTTTATTATTTGTATAATATCAAGATCCAGCGCCTCTTCAAAATCATTAAACAGCCCCAAGCAAAGCCGCTTTAAATCGCCATTTTTAAGGGGTGGAATCAAAAAATCGGCGTTTTTGAAATCATGTTTTTGGAGCTTGTCAATTTTAGCATAGGCCGCCGCGGTTGATATGCCAATATCGGGTTTAACAATCAGTATTTTGCAACCAGAAAGCGAAGGAAGCTTTCTTAAAACATCCCCAACACCTTCAGCAAGAGCCGCTCCGCCGCATATTAAAAAGGCAACATCCGCGCCAACTTTGGCTCCTATTTTACAGAGAGTATATTTATCTGCGCCAACCAAATAAAGTCGGTTTAACCCGCGAATAACAGCCGCCGCATCCGCACTTCCCCCGCCAAGCCCAGCCTGAGAGGGGATGCTTTTTTTTATGGATATATGAGCCCCGCCATCTATTTTCAAAAATTTAAAAAAAGCTTTTGCGGCTTTAACCGCGATGTTTTCCTCGCCGTCCGGGACAACATCCTTGTCGATATCGCAAACTATATTTTCAGACTTTTTTAAAATAATTTCATCATAGAGGGATATTGTTTGCATTATGGAACTTAAATTATGATATCCATCACTTCTTACGTTGCCAACGGCAAGCGCCAAATTAATTTTAGCATACGCTTTTAAAAACAACTCTTTCATTTTTTCCTCACCATTTAAGATAAAAATTGCATTACATTATACCACAAATTTTCGCAATTTTCAAGTGTCTCAAGCAAAAATAACTAATTGTATAATTTTATTGGATTAGATTTGTTTCAATAAACTTTCTCTTGAAAAGCCTGACTCTTTGCTAAAAATTTTCAATAAATTCAAACATGCTTGGTCGCATTCTAAAAAACAATGCAAGGGTTGGCTAAGCGCTGCCGGCTCACAACCAACTGTAATATTAAACCCCACTCAAAGACAAGTCCAGTTGAAAGCGTCCTTAACAAGTGGTAGGTAAATGTCCTCGAGGGTTGGAGCTTGTCACGCTTTTTGACCTTGGCTTGTTAATCGCGCTTTAAAAAGAACTTCGGCACTTTAAATTAGGTTAAATTGCATGGCTGATGGTGGGCAGGCGGCGGTTTGATTGGTTTTATCGATAGTTTTTTAGAATGAATTTGAGGATTGTTTGATATGGAAGGATTTTTTTGATTAAATTCTGATATTTTTAAGAAAAAGGAATTGAGGGAACAAATATAACCTAAATCCAAAAAAATTTTTTATAGTTTTGATTTGAAATTTTATTTAATATGGTGTATAATGTTACCTGGAGTTTTTTTAATTGATTTTTGAAAGAGGGGGATATGCTTGGATGTTTTAAATAGCAAAAAAATACAGGATGGAGTTTATTTTCACAGTATTATTGATGGAAAATTTAAATTTAACAGAATTTCGGTCAATTTCGTCGTCAAGATGGATGGAAAAACGGCTTCTCTGAATGCTTTGCTTTCTTTTTTGCTGAGAAAGCGCTGTATGCAGTATCCAAATATGCTGGATTTGGGGAAAAAGTTGCAGGAGCTGTATGGAGCTTCTCTGTTCAATGAGTGTCGGAAAGTTGGAGATAATCATTTGATTAGTTTCGGAATTGTTTCGCTGGATGATCAATTTGCCATAGATGGCGAAAATTTAAATCAGCAAGCTTCGAGACTTTTAGCTTCAATAGTTTTTGAGCCGCTCATTCAGGACGGAAAATTTGTTGAGGAAGACGTTGAGATTGAAAAGCAAAATTTGATTGAGCTTGTCAAGAGCCAGTATAATGACAAAAGAACATATTCTTTTAACCAGGCAATACACACTTTGTTTGACGGGCAAGGTTATGGATGCAATCAATATGGCGACGTTGAATCTATTAAACAAATCGAAAATTGTCGTGTTATTGATGAATATATGAAAATGTTGCGATCGGCTGAAGTTCACATAATGTTTACTGGAAGGCGAAATTTTTCAGACTGTTTTAATGTTTTTAAGAAAAAGTATGATTTAATTGATCGTGGTGATATTTATAAATCAAACAATCAAAAGTATATTAAGCAAGGAGAATTAAAATCTAGGGTTGAAAAAGACCAGGTTTTGCAGTCTAAACTTGTCATGTGTTTTGCAAGCTCGGTTGAATATGACTCAAAGTTTAATAATGTGATTTGGGTGATGACTGCGCTTTTGGGCGGGACCCCAACTTCCAAATTGTTTGTTAATGTTCGTGAAAAATTAAGTTTGTGCTACTATTGCTCTGCGCAATTTGATCCTGCAAAAGGGCTAATATTCATCGAGTCTGGGGTTGAAAATGAAAACATTCAAAAGGCAAAGACTGCAATTTTGGAGCAGTTTGACGACATTAAAAACGGAAAATTCACGCAAGATGAGCTTTTTAAAGTTGTTTTGGCGCTTGAAAATGTCCTAAAGGCCGTTGGCGACAGTGCTGGAGCAATCCAGAGCTACTATTTGTCACAGATTTGTCGAGGAAAAATAGAGCCGCCTGATAAAAAAATCGAAAGTATAAAAAGTATAACAAAGCAGGATATTGTTGAAGTTGCTAATTTATTTTCCATTGTTATGGATTATACATTGACGTCGGAGGGTTAGGATATGCAAAAAAATGTTATTAAAGACGATATTTTAAAAGAGAGTTATATAAAATTAAAACACAAGACTGGCTTGACGATTTTATTATACCCTATGAAAGGATATTCGACTGCAACTGCAATTTTTGCGACCAGATATGGCTCAATAGATCGGACATTTAAAAAGAAAACAGACCGCGAATTCACGACGGTTCCGGACGGAATTGCCCATTATTTAGAGCATAAGCTTTTTGAAAATTCGGATGGAGTTGACACATTTGAACTTTTTTCGAAAACCGGAGCAAGCGTTAACGCCTTCACATCGCATGATAAAACAGCATACCACTTTTCGTGCACAAACAATTTCAATGAATGTTTAAAAATTTTATTAAATTTTGTCCAGGATCCATATTTTACGGATGAGACTGTTCAAAAGGAGCAAGGAATAATCGGCCAGGAGATAAAGATGTATGAAGATGATCCAAATTGGAGGGTTTTTCTGAATTGTCTTGAAAATATGTATCACAACCACGCGATACGGGTGAATATTGCTGGGACTGTTGAGTCGATTGCCAAAATCAATAAGGATATATTATATGAATGCTATAAAACATTTTATAATATGAATAATATGGTTTTGATAATATCAGGTTTTTTCGACGTTGATCAAGCAATTGAAATTATTGAATCTGAAATTAAAGACAGCGTTCCGGTTGAAATTGAGAGAAAAGTCGAGTATGAACCACAAAATGTTGTCAAACCTGTTGTTAGGATTGCTCTTGCTGTTTCCAAGCCGCAATTTTGCATAGGCTATAAGCTGGCGCCGCTTGAAGGAATTGAAATGTTGAAGGCGAAATTTGAGCTTCAGGTTGCTTGCGAATTGCTCGTTGGAGAAGGCTCGGATTTATATAAAGAATTTTACGACAGCGGGCTTGTTTCGGGCGGAAATGTTGATTATGAGGTTCTTTGTGGAAACGGATATTTTTCGCTTTGCTTCACTGGCGAGTCCTCCGATCCCGAGAAGGTTTTAAGTAAAATTAATTTTGAGATAGATCGCAAGCTTAAGTCTGGCTTTTCGGATGAAGATTTTCGGGCTGTTAAAAATGCTGCATACGGATATTGTATGAATTTTTCTAATTCTCCAAAAAATCTTTCACTATGTATGTTAAATGCCTTTATTGAAGGATATAATTTGTATGATAACATAAATATAGTCAGAAATTTAAAGCTTGATGACGTTGAAAGCAGGTTGAGGTCTATAGATGTTTGCAATTCAACCCTTTCAGTTGTTGATCCGATTTGAATATATTCATTTTGACTTGAAAATTTATTCCATATGGTCGACAGAGGTTGGCTGTGTGGATTTTTTATATCAAATGAATAATATGTGTTTTATTAATAAAAAGTTTACAAATGAAATAATTTATTATAGTGAAATGTTTATATTTTTATGGTATAATATAGATATTAATAAGTATAAATTAACAAAGATAAAGGAGAAAAAACACATATGTCACGAAAATTTTTTAAAAGATTCATATCTATTTTCACAATAGCCACGATTCTTTTTAGCGGATTTGGGAAAGCTTTTGCTGGGCCGGAGGATTTAGACAGCGCTGAAGATATTACAACCAGTAGCGGTGAAATTAAGTGGAGTCAATTTTTTATTTCTAGATTGAAAAATTTGGAAAGATCAAAAAATGAGTTTTGCGAGGTTAAACCCAGAGAGAGTTTTAGTCCTAAAAGGCCGCTTAAATACTATGATGGCGAGGATAGATGGATTGATAGTGAGGTGATTGATGAGCGGCAACAATATGATAAAATTTTGGAAACATTGCAAAATATTGAATCCGAAGCTTTGAATCGGAAGGTTTCTTTAAATGAATTGTCGAATATATCTGAAAAGGATCAAATAAAAGTTGTGAAGGGAATATATGAATGGATTATTAAAAATATTAATTATTGTGATTTGTCAATGTCGAAAAATAGAAAAAAAAGTAGTAACAAACGTTCAGATCAGGACGCTATAGCTACGTTTTACAGCAAAAAAGCTGTTTGCGAAGGAATAACAAATTTAACTGTTATGTTGGCAAGACTTGCAGGAATAAAGGCTGTTGACCTAGTATCTCTGGGAGATGAAGATGGTCTATCACACGCTTTTCCTGCTGTTTATTTGAATGATAATAAATCCGAAGGCCGCGAAGGTTGGGTTATTTTTGATCCGACTTGGGCGATATCGGGTTTTAATTATTTTCGATTAAATTGTCTTAATATGAATTGTGATGATTTTTTAAAAATATTTGATATTAATACTAACTGCAAGTGGGATACAGGATTAATTTTAAACAATGATAAGAATATTAAATGGGATTTTAAAATTTTAAACTCACTAAAATATATTTTTGATGCGTATAATTTTGAACATAAAAATATATTTTCCGGGTCAAACAAATATTTTGGCGAATTAGTAGATGATGAAAATGAAGGTATATCGCTAAAAAAAATACTAGATGTTGTTTCACTTAAAAGTGATGATGAAGACGTTGTTAAAGAAGTTTCTAAATATTTGAGTCAATATGGAGTAAATGTTGAAGAATTGAAAAAAGTCAATGTTTTTGATATTGAGCATGTAGATAAGAAAATTAGTGATGCAATTAATAATTATTTAGAAGAAATTAATAGCAAATATGAAAAGTTAGAAAAAGACGGATATAATTGGTCAACGCCTAAAATTTCTTGCTTTAGCATTGTTAAAAATACTATGAACAATGATAATTCAACTAGAGATATATATGTTAATTATAATTTAGATTTAAAACATATATCTACTAAAAAGTTTTTTTTAGAATTTGCAAGAAAAAATATGAATATATCAAATAAAAATCAAAAAATTGAATTTAACAGTGAGTTCAAAAATTTTCTTCAGAGTAAAATAGAGAAAAATTTTCCGGCGTGTTATTCAGATAAGCTTGCTTTTGAAGATTCTAATTTGAAGTTGTTGCAAATGGGAGACCACACCCTTGAATATGCGGGTAATTCTCCTATGGAATATTTTTTAGAAAAAGGAAAATATTTAGATTTTTTTGCAAATATTTCAGGATATGAAGAAAATGCTAGATTAGATATAAAACATTCATTGAATAATAATATTGCTAATCAGATTAAATATCTTAATTATAGTATGCGAGAATATATTGATAATGATAAAAAAAACGAAAACAAGAAAATATTGGGTAAAAAGCGAAAATTTCCAGATTATTATGAAAATTTGCGCAAGCAAAAGGCAAAGAGGAACTGCATAAATCGTTTGATGAGTCAGAATTTGAAGGATTACGATAGTTTGAATTCGTTTTTTGAGCAGACAAGCAAAGGCATTGTTTTAGAGAATAAAGATGATTTCCAGCTTCCGTTTTTGTTCGCTAAGGAAGGTTTTGAATTTTCCGATATTTTTCCATATGATTTTGGCTCAATCAAGCTGGAGGGGAAATGGAAGATAGATTTTTCTGGTTCGGACGTTGAAGTTTTGAAAAAGTTAGACTTTACTAATTGTAATACATATGAAAAGAAGGGGGAATGCATATATGAAAAAGCTGAAAATGGAGCCAAAAAATTGGTTTTTGAGTTTAAAAATCCCGAAATTTAAAATCGCAAATTATTGATTTTAGACATGCTTTTTAATTAAATTGGTAATATTGCACAAATTGTGTCTGTAAATACATGGGAATTTCTACATCATATTAGTGAAAAATTTTCAATTTATTATTGAATAACTATTATCTGTGATATATAATAAAACAGTAGGAGGTGTTTAGAATGATTAAATTTAAAATTAATTGTTTATTTGAAAAAATTTTTTCTGTTTTTATTGCTTTGTCTGTTGCGGCTTCAATGATTTTGGCGAGTGGATTTGGCATTTTTGCGTTGGATGAGGATATGGTTGAGGCTGAAATACAGTACGGTTTGTGGTATTTAAGCCAACTGCCAGACCCATCTTCGGAATTTGGAGAGAACAAGCCAACTGAAGATGAAATTAAATATATTACAAAGAGTTGTTATTTTGATAAAAAAGGCAATCGTCATGATGATTCGATTGATTCGAAAAAAGTTTATGATGATATAAAAATTAAGGTTGATGAGCTGACAGAGAGCAAAAAGACCTGTCTTGAGAAAGCAAAGGCGATCTATGAATGGATTTTTGAAAATGTGACATATGATGCAAAAGGCCAGTTTCAAGGGGGAAATCGGGATGCAATTGGAGTTTTTCATTCGAAAAGAGCAGTTTGCTTTGGATATGCTAATTTAGCTAGTTTGATGATGAGATTTGCCGGCGTTCCTTGTTTGACTGCTGCGTCGCATAATGGAAGGCATTCGTGGAACGTTGTTTATTTAAATGATGAAGAAAATAATCGACAAGGATACACAATTTTTGACTCGTGTTGGGCATCTTGTGATTTTAATAATGATATTTCTCAAGATCAGTTAAAGCCTGAAGCTGCTGTTTATGGCGATGATGACTTGGAAAAGTTTGAATATATTAGCACGCTAAATTTTCCGGCGCTGGATGAAACTTTGCCTTTGGAGGATGCAAATCGCAAGTGAAAAAAAATGGTGTGGAGATCGTGATGCGTAATGAAAACAAATGGCTGTCAGATGAGGAAAAGCAAAATATGACGGATGAGGAATTTGCAAAAATGCTGGAAGAGGAAAGGCCGTTTTTGACGCTAAATGGTTGGAAAGAGTATGATAATGATATTGTAGTGTCTGATGATATTTTGCCCGTTAAATTACCTGCTAAATTAAACTGCGGTGATATTTTTGATGCTAAAAAGATTGTTGTTAGCGGGAGCGCAAAGGTTATTTTTCCTGATGCTAGCGATACTTGCTTCCGGATAGTTGAAAACAAATTTATTGGGTTGTTTCCTTGTTTTAGGAATTTGCCGGTTAGAGAAAAATTGATTCAGATGAGGGAACAAATCGACTTTAGCGGTTCTGAATTATATGAATTTAGCGGGGAAAAGTTGGTTGAAAAAGCCGATCATGGCAGGGTTATTTTTGATTTTACTAAATATGACGATTTGAGCGATGTTGGAAACGATTGGAATAAGGCGAATGAAGACTTGTTGCAGATCTATGAAGAATTGGGTCAAGAGCTTGAAAAATCGGGGAAAATTAAAGATTTGAAAGATATTTTTCCGGAAGGGGAAGAAAGCGGCGAGGGAGCATATCATATTTTTGAAGAACTTCATAAATCGCCAGAGTTGTTGAATAAAATTGAAACCAATAAAAAAAATGAAGATAATAAATATATTAATTTTTTACAGGATGAATATCATAAAATGGAGAAAAAAATAGATGATCTAAAAAATAAATATAATGAACTTTTAAGAAAATATGAGTTAATTTAAATTGACTAATTTGAAATTTTATGAACTCATATCATATATTTTCGGTTAAATTTGAGCGTTACTTTTTTGGCGCTCAAGTTTTTTCATTTTTTGTTTCCTAAAATCAAAAAAGTGTGCTATAATGGTTTGGACGTTTGAAAAAGCGAGTTTACTATTGAATTTAGAGGGTGTTATAGTTATGGAGTGGGTTGGATTTCCGGGTTTGGGGATTGACAGGTTGGACATTTCTTCGCAAATTAAAATTTTTGGCTTTAGCATTCATTGGTATGGAGTGATTATTGCAGTTGGAATGTCACTTGCAATCATATATGCTTATTTTGTTGCAAAAAAATTTGGAATTAACAGAAATAATATGATTGATGTCATAATTATTGGAATAGTTTGCGGGATAGTTGGGGCCAGACTATATTATGTTATTTTCAGCCTAGATTCTTTTTCTGGAAACTGGTTGAAAATTTTCGACTTAAGGACGGGGGGACTCGCGATATATGGCGGAATAATTTTTGCTTTTTTGGGCGGATTTTTCGGCTGCAGGTGGAGAAAAGTTAAATTCTTGCCAATGGCGGATATAGCAGCAATCGGCTTTTTGCTTGGTCAGGGGATTGGAAGATGGGGGAATTTTGTCAATATTGAGGCTTATGGCGCTCACACAGATCTCCCCTGGGGAATGACCAGCAGCGCTATACCCCTAGACATTCAGCCGGTCCATCCGACGTTTTTGTATGAGTCAGTTTGGTGCATTTTGGGATTTATTGCTTTCAACTTTTTTCTAAAATATCGAAAATTTGACGGCCAAATCATATTAATGTATATGGCGTGGTATGGATTTGAGCGATTTTTCGTTGAGGGACTTCGAACAGACAGTTTGTGGCTTGTTCCAGATGTCATCAGGGTTTCGCAGCTGATATCGCTTGTTTTGTTCGTTTTTGCGGTTTTTGCATTATCATATATGTTTTTGGTATACCTAAAAAAGCACCCTGACAAAGAGTGTTTATATGTTAAAACTGCGGAATTTGAAAAAAGTTGTTCCAAAGAAAAATAAAATTTAAAGAGAGGGATATATATGGCACAATTGATAAACGGCAAAACTATTTCCGAAAGAGTGAAAAATAACGTCAAAATTGAGGTTGAAAATCTGAAAAAATCCGGAATTGGCGTTTGCTTGGCGGTTGTTTTGGTTGGAAATGATCCGGCGTCTAAAATTTATGTTAAAAATAAAAGAGTGGCATGTGAAAAAGTCGGTATAGTATCCAAAGAAATTGTTCTTGACGAAAAAATATCAGAAAACGAATTATTATCTATAATCAACAATTTAAACAGAGATAACAAAATAAATGGGATATTGGTTCAGCTTCCTCTGCCAAAACATTTAAATGAGACCAAAGTCATAAATTCTATAGATCCTCTCAAAGACGTTGATGCATTTTGTCCGATTAATGTTGGAAAAATAATGATCGGGAATTGTGATTTTTTGCCATGCACTCCGGCCGGGATTTTGGACTTGATTGATTCGACAGGGGTTAGCGTGTGTGGCAAAAATTGTGTTGTCATCGGGCGAAGCAACATCGTTGGAAAGCCCATGGCCATGCTTTTGCTACATCGGAGTGGGACAGTAACTGTCTGCCATTCGCGGACTAAAGGTTTGGAAAATTTCACACAAAACGCAGATATTTTGATCTCGGCAGTTGGGATTTCGAACTTTGTTAAGGCGGACATGGTTAAGCCGGGCGCGATTGTTGTTGACGTTGGAATCAATCGAGGCGAAAACGGCAAAATATGCGGAGATGTTGATTTTGAGGGGGTCAAAGAGGTTGCGGGATATATAACCCCTGTTCCTGGCGGCGTTGGGCCGATGACAATTGCTAAATTAATGGAAAACGCTTTAAAAGCAGCAAAAATTCAAAATTCAATTTGAATCTTAAAAATATACAATTTGTATTTTAAGTTTGGGTTAAATTTGTCCCCTCAATCGCTGTTGTTTTAAGTATGTGGGTTTTTAAGTGAAAAAACTGCCTCAAATTAACCTGCCCTCAATGGCGCTACCAAAAAAACATGCAAAAGCGAGCAAAATGCCGCCCGCTCACAACTAATTGTAATATTAAAGCTTTCTCAAGCTCAAGTCCCTTTGAAAGTGTCCGTGATAAGTGGTAGTTAAGCGTCCTCAAGCTGCCTGCTCACAACTAACTGTAATATTAAACCTTTCTCAAGCACGGTTCCTTTGAAAGTGTCCGTGATAAGGGGTAGACGGAGCGTCCTCGAGCTGCCAGCTCACAACTGACTGTAATATTAAACCTTGCTTAAGCTCAAGTCCCTTTGAAAGCGTCCGTGACAAGTGGTAGGTTGGGGCGTCCTTGAGGGGGGGCGCTCACAACTGATTGTAATATTAACTTCTAATTCTCGAAAATTGCAATAAAAAGCAGAAGTGGCGTTTTTTTGCGCGCCACTCCTGCTTTAAATATATATCTTTAATTTTACTTTCTGTCATATATGTTGTCGAAATTATGATGATTTTTTAGCCACACCTGGCTTGTTTGGCCTGGGTTTACCCGCAAGTTTTCGAGCCTGAACTTGGTTTATCCTCACATTTTTCAAGCTTAAACCTTTGATTATCTCCAGCGTGTATACTCCAGCAATGAATATTAGCTCCATTTGTTGCTTTAGCGCCACAAACATCCATGCAAAGATCATTACACTTAGGCACAAGACAATAATATCCTTCTCCATCTGGGACAATAAACCATTTCTGAGTGTTTCTTTTATTTTTTGTGCATTGCAATACATTTTTAGAGCCGCCCAGCACATCAAGCATCTTTCCAGAACATATCGCCTTTATTGTGTAGCATCTATCAGGATTGTATTGCACTTTAAACTTTTGCGCATCAGTTCCGTTTCTGTCAAGCAACTGAAGATTCGCGCAGTTATTCTTGCTACCACCTTTTATGGCTAGGCGCTTGTTTGAATCTAACTTGCTTGAGATGGTGTATATGCCGTCTTCAAAATCTGGAATTTCATATTGTGTTCTTTTTGGAAATAACTGCTCCATTTTCACTCTGCACTTTAAATAATTCAAAGGCGTATAGTGTCTATTTCCCCCTGTGTTAATACAGTAAAGATCATCATTAAAATGATAGCCACTTACTTGCGCTAAATCAACGTATGCTCCAGCGCCACCACGAACCTTGCGATTATATTTATTAATCAAATAAAATCCTAATAGCGTTTGATGTTGAAGATCGTTTTTATTTCTTACTTTAGCAAGCAAACAATCATTAGCATTTTCATAATTATTTGAAACTAAATCATAAAGCTCCTTTAGCTCGCTCAAATTTTCTCCTAACGCATTGTGTGGAAAATACTTTAAATTCTCCGCAGGGCATAAAATATCTCTATTGAAATGCTTATACAAAAAAAGAAATGCTCTCATACGACTTAGTCGGAACAAAGAACTAGTTTGATACCCTTTAGCAGACTTTTCTAATTTAAGGTAATAATCTTTAATTTTTTGAAATTGTCCATAGTCAATTTTTTGATCAAATAAAACATACGGAACCAATTTCCCATTATCGTCATAATAAAAAAACTTTGATTTTTTCACTGGCTTACCGATAAACCAGTCGTAATTTAGATATAATATATTTTCAGAGCATCCAAATTTTTTTAACTTCCACAAATTAAATTCAAAGGCAATGGATGACGCACTGTCAAAACCTAGTATATCCTCATCTTTTATGTAAACAATTTTGTCATTTATTTCGGATATGTCTTTCAAAAATTTCACCTTTTCATTAGGCATAATTATAAAAATTTTTCTTATCCAGGGAATATTTTGTATGACAGATCTAAGAGAATATTTGAGCTCATCATTATCGTAATCCTTTTGGTGTAAAGAATTTCGTTTTTTCTGAAGTTTTTCATCATGCAAATCAACGTACGTGTAAACTAAATCAATATCGTCGGAAATTTCATTATTTTTCTCAACTTGACAATTGGAACTTTTCTTTGGTGGATCCATAGCAAACCCAATGTCACTCATAAGCGAACTAAAAACAATAAACAAGCTGCATATTATTGATAAAATCTTTTTCATAAAAGCGTCCTCCTTAAATAAAATAAAATCAAAGTTATGTAAAAATTAAACAAACTGGCATATTTTATGTTACTTTTTTAAACTATCTCCCTCTCTTTCTTGTTTTTTGCATCAACATTTACTTTTTTATACTATTTATGATAAATCAAAAAAAAACAAGTGGCAAATTTGCCAAATTTTCAAACAATTTTTTGTTTAATTTGACGAAATGCGAAATATTTTATATTAATCAAAAGTTGCAATAAAAATTAAAAGCAAGACTTTAATGAGCCTCTCGAGGACATTAGCCTACCACTTGGACACTTTCAAAGGAACTTGAGCTTGAGGAAGGTTGAATATTACAGTTAGTTGTGAGCGGCCCTCTCAAGGATGCCAGCTTACCACTTCTCACGGACGCTTTCAAAGGAGCCGTGCTTGAGGAAAGTTTAATATTACAAACAGTTGTGAGCGGTCCTCTCAAGGATACCCACCTACCACTTCTTACGGATGCTTTCAACTGGACTTGAGCTTGAGAAAGGTTTAATACTCAAGTCCGTTGTGAGCTGGTGGCGCTTTATCAGCCCTTGCATTGTTTTTTGGAACGTGATCAGAGATATAATAATATATTGGGTTTTTAATTAAAGAGTCGGATATTTTAATCAGGAGTGATTGAGGGGACCGCTCTCAAGGACATTAGCCTACCATTTGTTGCGGACGCTTTCAAAGGGACTGTGTGTGAGGAAGGTTTAATACTAAAGGCCGTTGTGAGATGGAGGTGCTTAGCCAGTTCTTGCATTGTTTTTTGGAACGCGATTGAGGATTGCTTAATATACTGCGTTTTTTTAGTAAAGAGCCGGATATTTTAAGGAGAGGGGGGAGGGGACCGCCCTCAAGGATGCTCAACTACCATTTGTTACGGACGCTTTCAAAGGAACTTGCCCTCAAGCAAGGTTGAATTGCACGGCCCGTTGTGAGACGGAGGCACTTCCCCGGTTTTTGCATTGTTTTTTGGAACGCGATTGAGGATTGTTTAATATATTGAGTTTTTAATCAAAGAGCCTGATATTTTAAGCAGGAGCGATTGAGGGGACAAATATAACCCAACAAAACAATACATATAGTGTTTTTACTTTTGACTTGAGTCTTATTTTTTGAGTGTAAAATTTTATTTTGAAATTCGCATTTTTGGGGTTGACAATTGGAGGGGTTTGTGGTAGAATAAACATGCCGCATGTTGTGGGTTTGAAGTTTGCTTTTGCAGCGCCCATTGCAGCGAGATTATTCTGAGCGAGGAAGTTTTTTATGTATGCAGTTATTGAGACGGGCGGAAAGCAGCATCGTGTTAGCGTTGGTGATGTAATATATGTTGAAAAGTTGGATGTTGAAAGCGGGGGAAGCTTTTCGTTTGACAAGGTTGTCGCGGTTGGAAAAGAGGATGGAATGGTTGTTGGCGCGCCATATGTTGATGGAGCAAGCGTTTCGGCAGAGGTTATAAAAAATGGAAAAGCCAAGAAAATAACCGTTTTCACGTATAGGCCTAAAAAGGATTCTAAAAGAAAAATGGGTCACAGGCAGCCGTATACTAAGCTTGAAATAAAGGCTATTAATGCGTGATGATTAGGGCCAGTTTCTTATATTCCAAGGGCGGTTTTTGCGTTGGATTTGAGGTTTTTGGTCATTCTGGTTTTGCGGAATCTGGGCTTGATATAGTTTGTTCTGCTGTGTCGTGCGCTGTTCAGATGTGTTGCAACGGAATAACTGAAATTGTTAAGGCGGACGCTCAAATTTTCGTTGATCCTGACAAAATTTCTTTGAGAGTTGAAAAGTTTGATGAAAAAGTTCAGGTTTTGCTTGAGTCGCTAAAAATGCAGATCGGCCTTTTGGAAAAGGATTATGGCGAAAATATATCATTATTATTGTTGGAGGTATGAAATATGTTACTTATTAATTTGCAACATTTTGCCCATAAAAAAGGAGTTGGCTCAACAAAAAACGGCAGGGATTCTGAGTCTAAGCGGCTTGGGGTTAAAAGAGCTGACGGGCAGTTTGTTTTGGCTGGAAACATCTTAGTTCGACAGAGAGGAACCCACATCCACCCTGGTGAGAATGTTGGTCGCGGCTCGGATTACACTT
>CADAPX010000041.1 GCA_902789925.1 Oscillospiraceae bacterium
CTAAACCCAATTTAAAAACCCCGCTCTTTCAAAACTTCCATAACAAGCCAAGGTTAAAAAGAGCGCCGAATCGAAAAGGGGCCCAACCTTGCGGACATCAGCCTACCGCTTGTTGAGGGCATTTCAAAAAAGCCAGAAAATCTTTCAAAATCAAGATTATTACAGTTAGTTGTCAAACGGCGGCTTTTTGTCAGCTTTTACATTGTTT
The DNA here is from genome assembly GCA_902789925.1 of Oscillospiraceae bacterium. Lineage (GTDB taxonomy): Bacteria > Bacillota > Clostridia > Oscillospirales > Ruminococcaceae > RUG12519. The sequence continues at coordinate 209 of CADAPX010000041.1, forward strand.
TTTAAAGGCGCAGTCAATGCCTCCTGGAATTTGTTTGGAATTTTTAAGTTAAAAACCAGTTAAGGTTATTTTTGTCCCTTAACTCCTCTGCTAAGAATACCATTATGCAACTTAAAAATTCACCTTTTTCAGCCCATCCTCAAATTCGTTCCAAAAAACAACAACAAAATGAGCTTAACCACCGCCGGCTCACCATCAACCAAGAAATCTAAACCCAATTTAAAAACCCCGCTCTTTCAAAACTTCCATAACAAGCCAAGGTTAAAAAGAGCGCCAAATCGAAAAAGGGCCCAACCTCGCGGACATCAGCCTGCCGCTTGTTGAGGGCATTTCAAAAAAACCAGGGAATCTTTCAAAATCAAAATATTACAGTTAGTTGTCAAACGGCGGCTTCTTGTCAGCTTTTACATTGTTTTTTAAAGGCGCAGTCAATGCCTCCTGGAATTTGTTTGGAATTTTTAAATTAAAAGTCGGACTTTTTAAGCAAAAATTTTAAGGAGACAAATATAACCCACCTCCGCCCCTCAAATTATTTCAGCAAATTCGGCAAAATATGTCTTGAATTTTGTTTTTAAATGTGATAGTATGTTTAGAGTGCGTTTTTTATATATGATTACAAAAAGGAGAATAGTATGTATGTTAACTAATAATCAAAACGTTTTAAACTGGGTTGACGAAATGGTTAATCTTTGCAAGCCAGATAAAGTTGTTTGGATTGATGGAAGCGAAACTCAGCTTAAATTGCTCAAAGAAGAAGCTGTTAAAACAAAAGAAATGATTGAGCTCAGTCAAGAAAAGCTTCCGGGATGTTTGCTCCACAGGACCCAGCCTAATGACGTCGCTCGCGTTGAAGACAGGACGTTTATCTGCTCTAAAAACAAAGATGACGCCGGCCCAACCAACAATTGGTGTGATCCAAAAGAAATGTATGGGAAGTTAACTTTGCTGTTTAACGGAGTTATGAAGGGCAGGACTATGTATATTATCCCGTATTCCATGGGCCCGATTGGTTCTCCAATGGCAAAAGTTGGCGTTGAAATAACCGACTCAATTTATGTCGTTTTAAACATGAACATCATGACTCGCATGGGAAAAGCTGCGTTTGAAAATTTGGATGAAAATTCTAATGATTTTGTTCGCGGGCTTCATTCAAAAGCAAATGTTGACCCCAATAACCGCTATATTGTCCATTTCCCTGAAGACAACACAATATGGTCTATCAATTCAGCCTATGGGGGAAATGTTTTGCTTGGAAAAAAATGTTTTGCGCTTCGAATTGCTTCATATCAAGGTAAAAACGAAGGCTGGATGGCAGAACATATGCTCATTCTTGGAATTGAAAATCCAAAAGGCGAAGTCAAATATGTTGCGGCTGCTTTCCCTTCGGCTTGCGGGAAAACCAACCTTGCTATGCTGATTCCTCCAGAAATATATAAAAACCAGGGATATAAAGTTTGGACGGTTGGCGACGACATTGCGTGGATTAAACCGGGAGGAGACGGAAGGCTATATGCCATAAATCCTGAAAATGGCTTTTTTGGAGTTGCTCCTGGAACAAGCGCCAAATCTAATTTTAACGCATTGGAATCAACCAAGAAAAACACCATATTCACAAATGTTGCGCACGATTTGCAAAACAACACTGTTTGGTGGGAAGGGTTAAATGATAACCCGCCAGAAAATGCAATAGACTGGACAGGAAAGCCTTGGAATGGCAAAAAATCTGAAGTCAAAGGCGCCCACCCCAACTCCAGGTTCACAGCTCCCGCTAAAAATTGCCCCTGCATCAGCCCCGAATTTGATAATCCTCAAGGCGTTCCGCTTTCTGCAATAATATTTGGCGGCCGACGCGCTAAAACTGCCCCCTTGGTCTATCAATCATTTGACTGGGAGCATGGCGTTTTTGTTGGCGCAACCATGGCTTCGGAAACAACTGCAGCAGCAACAGGAGAGGTTGGAGTCGTAAGAAGAGATCCAATGGCAATGCTTCCGTTTTGTGGATATCACATGGGAGATTATTTCAAGCATTGGCTTGATATGGGCAAAAAAATTTCTGACAAAGCTCCAAAAATTTTCAATGTTAACTGGTTTAGGACGGATGAAAACGGAAAATTCATATGGCCTGGTTTTGGGGATAATATGCGGGTTCTTGCGTGGATTCTTGATCGTTGCGATGGCAAGGCTGGCGCAGTTAAAACTGAGATCGGATATGAGCCCACGCCACAAGATATCAACACACAAGGTTTGGAAATTGATTCGGATACTATCAAAGATTTGCTGTCTGTTGATCGGGATCTTTGGAAAAAAGAAGCAGACGAAATTGAAAAATTTTTCGCTCAATTTGGAAATCGGCTCCCAGAAGAGATGAAATCCCAGCTTAAAAATTTAAAAGACAGATTGTCCTGAAAATTTTAAAGCGGGCTCGCCGCATCTTGAGTGTTGGCTGATTTTGTGGCGAGTTTTTTCATTATTTTCAAAATTTGCATTTTTTCTCTTGACGAATGCAAAAATTTATAATATAATGTTTGCAGTAGAATTTAGTGAGGTGATTTTAACGATTAGTTAGAGGTTTATTCAATGCTTTATTCGAGCATAATCATTTGTTTTAAAATATATTCGAAGGAGGTTATTATTTATTAATAGAGTCTATAATTTTGGCATGGAGCTGTCTTTTCTGCCTGGACTTGTTGGGATAGTGAAAAATATGCCCAATCAAAGGCTGAGAGCTCTTTTGAAAATTCATAAAAACTGTCAGACTCGGTTTTTTAAGGCAAAACATCAACTCATTTAAACAAAACAGCTTTAGCAAACAAAAATTTTTCATATATTCAAAATTTAGATGACGTTGGATTCAGTTTAAATGCTGATTATATACATATATCACTCAGTAGCACCAAATATGGAGCAAAATATAAAAAGCTGGCTCAAACCAGGAAAGTTTCTCTTTGTTCGCTGGCGCGTCTTTGTTTCATTTTTTCTCCTTCATTGATTGCGCAGGGAGCCCACGAGTCAGCTGTTAGCTAACAGTTGTTGAGATTTGCAAAAATTTGATTGGTAAACTTTTTAAAAACACTAATTGTGTTAATATATAAACCTCACGCAAACAACGCTTTGGCGCGTAAAACGCCTCTGTGTCATTCTATATTTTTACTTGCGGGCTGATTTTAAGCCTGGTTTAGGACAAAATCGTCGAGTTTGAAATTATTATGAATTGAAAAATAATTTTCAAAAGAAGCGAGGTGATAATTGTGACCTAGTGCTAAAAAATTATTGTTTTTTGTGAAATAATTCTCGCAGTCCAAATATAAAAAGCATTATGGAAAACAGTTTAGATAAAAATTCAACTTTAAATAAAAATGTTGTTGAAATTCCGATCAAGACTCCAAAGATTCCAGAAATTATTGAAAATAGAAGTGGTTTTTTGTCGATAAGTTTGTTTTTTATGTGGAAAAATATAGAAATTATAGCTATTGGAATAAAAAACATTATATTCATTCCCTGAGCGTCTATTTGGTTTATTTCCAAGATCGTTGTTAAATATATGACTAGTATAAATCCTCCTCCAAGCCCCATAGATGCTGTCATGCCTGATAGAAATCCAACTAAAATTTTAATAATCATTTGAAAAACAACCTTATACTCGATATTATAATAATTATGCCAAATATTCTTCGTAAAAGATCCGTTTTGATTTTTTTGAGCAGGTGGCTTCCAAAAATAACGCCAACTGCTCCTGCAGGGATATATCCTAAAGTGTTTTGAAAATCTATGTGTCCTCCAAAGTAGTATCCAAAAAAGCTTAAAAAACTCAATCCTGCTATTATTGCAATAGACGTTGCGTGTGAATTTTTAGGATTTATTCCTGCTTTTTCAAGCATTGGAACAACAATTATCCCCCCTCCAGCGCCAAACATCCCGTTAAGAATCCCCGCAATAAGGCCAACCAGTCCGAATTTGAGATTGTTTTTCAAATTTTGCCTCCTAAAAATAAAAAAACACTGTATTTAATATTAACACAGAGCCAAATTTTATACAAAAACATATATAAAGATAGACCGCCTTGCCGTCGTGTGTATAACTTAAACCCGCAGATAACAAGCGGTGGGTAATGCTCTCCCGAATGTTTCGCGCTCCCTTCGTCTGATGAAAAAAAACACCAGGAGGTCTGCAATCCGCAATCGGAGACCGAGCTCCCAATAGTAAAGTGTTGGATTTATATAAACCACACAAACTACTCAAAGCAGTCTTATCACATATATTATACAGGTAACATTACGAATATTCAACTAGCAATATGCACAAATATTTCCTTAAAAATGAGCAAAAATTCAACAAAATCATGATTATTCCAGCAATCCGTTTAGTTTTTCAAGAAATATGTTTCCGATTCTTTCATATTCATCATCATCATCAATTGTTGCCCAAAGCTCCTCATTTCCCTCATAAACTGATTTTAAAACAACCAACTCTCCATATTCACTAAAAACCTCATCAGGCTCCTCATAATAAGGAATCACAGCATAATATGTCTGGTTGTCGACGTCCATAGAATCCAAAAGCTCAAACTTCTGCTTTGTCCCTTCTTGATCGGTTAGCGTGTATATAATAGGCTCATAATTATCGTTCATGTCAAAATCTCCAAAATCAATTAAACTTTCGAGAATATTCTATAATAAAGCCCCAAATTTGTCAACAAAAAAAATAAGGGTGTGGTTTAAAAATTTAGATTTATATTTTGTAATATGCACATATACATATATATTTGCAACTGATTTCAAAAATATTTCAACAATTGAATTTAACTATTTTATTAATTTTTGAATAAAATATAGTGAGTCATATTTGATTAAATTATGTGACTTTTGGAAAGAATAAAAATATCAATAAAAAATTGTGTTTCAAGCAAAGGAGTGTGCGTTTCATGACCGTGAAACGAGGAGAAATTTATTATGCGGATTTAAGTCCGGTTATAGGATCAGAGCAAGGCGGAATCAGGCCTGTTCTAATTGTTCAAAATGATATGGGAAATAAATATAGTCCCACTGTTATAGCAGCTGCGATAACAAGCCAATGCGATAAAGCCAAACTGCCAACGCATATCGAAATTGACGCTAAACAGTGTGGCCTGTCTAAAAATTCAGTTGTTTTGCTCGAGCAGGTTCGGACAATCGACAAAAAAAGATTAAAAGAAAAAACAGGGGAGCTGGATCAATCTCGCATGATATGTGTGGATAATGCCATTTCCGTCAGCTTCGGTTTAGGATATATGGGCAAAGTTAACGAAGCGGTTTAATTAAAACATGGCTTGGTTAAAAAACTGATTAAAATCCAAGCCATTGTTAAATTCAGCGTTTATTAGCTTGATTTTTGAAACAAAAACAATAAAGTCTAGTATTATTTACATAATCAACTCGAGTCAAAAATTTTCAAATATGTGAATAATATGTAAATTTTTAGAGTTATTTCTTGAAAGGAGATTTTAAAAAAAGTGAATAATAACCTGCTGGACGGCGTCAAAACGGTTCATTTCATCGGAATTGGCGGCTCAGGAATGTTTCCCCTTGTTCAAATTTTACACGAAAAAGGATTTGAAATAACCGGCTCTGACAACAACGAATCGGATATATTAAAGATGGTTCGAAATCTTGGAATAAAAGTGAATATGAATCAAAGAGCTGAAAATATAAAAAACGTTGATTTAATTATATACACATCTGCAGTATTTGATGATAATCCTGAGCTGGTCGCGGCGAAAAAAAGCAAAATAAAAACCATTGAGCGAAATGATCTTTTGGGATATTTAACCGCGCTATATTCTGAGTGTGTGTGTGTGTGCGGAACGCATGGAAAAACAACGACAACCTCAATGCTGACTCAAATTTTGCTGGATTCTAATATGGACCCGTCAGCGGTTATCGGAGGAAAGTTAAAGTCGATCAGTTCATACGCAAGGCTGGGAAATTCTCAAATCATGGTGTGTGAAGCTTGTGAATATGCTAATCATTTTTTAAAACTTACCCCAGATATTAGCATTGTGTTAAATATTGATAACGATCATATGGAATATTTTAAAACAGTTGAAAATCTCAAAAATTCTTTTGGAAAATTTTTAAATCAAACCAGAAAAATTATAATATATAATGGCGATGACGCGAACGTTTCGGATGTTGTTTTTGCGGTTGATAAAAAGCGCATATCATTTGGATTTTTGCCAACTAATGACTTCTATCCAACGAATATCTCTAGAATTTCAGGAACAAAAACAAAATTTTCGATTTGCAGGCGAGAAAAAATTGTTGCAAAAGATGTTGAAATATTTGTTCCCGGGCGCCACAACATTTTAAACGCTGTTGCTGCTGCTGCGACGGCTTTTGAGCTCAAAGCCCCGGTTGAAGGAATCCTTAAAGGGCTTTTTAATTTCAGGGGCGTTGGAAGGCGATTTGAGCTTATTGGAGAGAAAAACGGGGTAACCGTTGTTGACGACTATGCCCACCACCCAACCGAAATATGCGCAACCCTAAAAGCCGCGAAGGAATGCGGATTTAAAAAAGTTTGGGCGGTCCACCAACCATTCACATATTCAAGGACCAAAATGTTGATTGACGAATTTGCAAAAGCTTTGGGCCTCGCGGACAGGGTTGTTTTAACTGAGATCATGGGGTCGCGCGAAAAAAACACATTTGGAGTATATGCAAAGGATCTCGCTGAAAAAATAGACGGATGCGTTTGGTTTAAAACCCAAAGCGAAGCCGCGCAATATGTCCTTGAAAACGCTGATTCTGGCGATCTGGTTATCACTCTTGGTTGCGGTGACATTTATAAATGCGCAAAGATGATAGTTTTTGGAAAATATTAAGATCCAGTCAAAAATAATTCGCTATATGCATTAAATATTATGTCAGTTTTTAAAATTGGCATTTTATTTTTTATCGTTTTTTTCATCTTCACTTGTTTTTTTTGTGACTGAGTTTTTGATTTGCGACAAAATTCCACTATCCGCTAAAGAGTCGAGATTTTTTTTAGTTTTGATTTCCTTAGCTCTGATAAAATCATCCAAAAGCTCCATGCATATCGCCATTAGAGGAGGCCCCAAAAACAAGCCATATATCCCAAATATTCCGCCAAATAGGGTGATCCCCAATATAACATATAAAGGCCCAATTCCAACAGCTTGTCCGACGATTTTTGGACTGATTAAATTTGCGTCCAACTGCTGAATAATCAGCGTTATCGGGGTTGCAATCAAAAATTGATGTATGTCGCCAGAAATTAATGACAACAATGCCACCAACAAAACCCCAATCATAGAGCCAAAATATGGAATTGTTGCGCAAATTAGGTAGCACACGGCCAAAATTGCGCTGTTATCGATTTGAAATATGGTTAAAAACATGCCAATTAAGCAAGCAACCATGAATGCGTCGATGATTTGGCCAAATATGAAGGTGTATATGACCTTGGCAATTCGCAAGCTAAGACGACGAATGCGCGCTATGGTCCTTGTTTTAAAAGCAATTCTTGAAGCTCTGAGCAAGGCTTTTTTGAGGACTGCTCGCTCAAGAAGCAAATATATTGAAATTATTGCGCCAATTATCAAGTTAAATATTCCAAAAAGTATTCCGGTTATGCTGTCAAAATAGCTGTTATAATCTAAAGATGTAAAAAAGTTTATAAAATTGTCGAAAGACATTGTGTTTTGAGCATTATTTATGATTTCTTTGACTGGCCCCGCATTTTTCAAAGAGTCATTTATAAAATATTGAACACTTTCAACATATCTGGGAATTGAATTTAAAAAATTAATCAAACTCTCATATATAATCGGGCATATCAACAATAAAATTAGTCCTATGAATAAAGCCGACACAAACGCAACGATTAAAGTTGCAAATAAGCGAACTCGTTTAATAATAAATGGTTTATTGGTTTTTAAAAGAAATTTTTCAGTTTTTTTACATATAGGAAAAAGCAAAAACGCAATGACTCCGCCGATAATAAAAGGAGTTAAAATATTTATGATTTTTTCAAACCAGGATAGTATAATTCCAAAATTGTTGAGTGTGTTATATGCTAAAATAACAAAAATGCAAAAAATGAACCTAATTACCCAAGTTGCTAGAGAATTTTCGCGCATTAATGATCCCTCCATTTTTTTGCGCTAAAACAAATATTTATAAATAATTAAAAAATAAATAAAGCAAAATATATATCACCGGTTGGTGTAGCAAATATATAATCAACGTGTTTTGGCCAATAAAAGCGACTGACTTTGAATGCCTTTTATAGAAAAAACTTGGCAGGCGATTTTTGACTGCAAAAATTCCAAAGAAGGTTCCGGCTAAAAAGATAAAACCCCATGGGATAAGTGGAAAATAATCGAGAGAGGAAAAATTTTTCGAAACAATTCCAAACGCAAACAGCCATTTTTTCAAATCATCTCCTATTTCAAAAGGCAAAGCCCAAATTTTTTTGCTCAAATAAAAAAGCACTCCTGAAATAATTATGCCCAATGTTGGAAATTTTATTTTATCTATAAATTTTTCAAAAAACCCATATAATATCATAGAAAGTCCCAACATGTGCAAAATGCCAAAATATATGGCTTGGTTTTTGAAAAAAATGTATGTAATGACGGTTATTCCCGTTCCCAGCGCAAAACACTTAAGCCCTCTTTTTAAATTGTTGGAAGAAAATTTGCAAGAAACTCCGGATATGAAGATAAAAAGCCCAGCAAAAAAATCCCGAATCAAATCAACCGGCTCGCTGGAAAACGCAGCTATTTCAACGTTAAAAAGAAAAACTATGTCAAACATTGCGTGGTATAAAACCATCAAAACAATTGCAATTCCCCTGACTTCGTCTATAAACCAAACGCGGTTTTTCGAATAATTTAGTCTTTTTCCCATATATCCCTATACCATTATTTTTTTATCATCAATTAACATTTTTGCTTTTAAAATCGCGCATATCGTCTTAGAATCTGTTATTTCTCCGCATTGTATTTTTTTAATGACATAATCTAAATTATATTTCTCTGGCGTTAAAAATTCGTCTTTGTCCAGATTTAATTCACTCACTTTTTTTATTTTAGTTGCAACATATAGATATATTTTTTCATCACAATATCCCGGAGATGGGTATATAACCCCGAGTTCAGCCCAATTTTTAGCTTCAAATCCCGTTTCCTCAAGAAGCTCTCTTTTTGCAGCCAAAAGCGGCGACTCCGCGGGATCATCCAATTTTCCAGCTGGAACTTCTAAAATTGGTTTTTTGACCGCATACCTAAACTGACGAACCATCAATATGTCCTTGTTGTGGTCGATCGCGACGACGCAGCACGCTCCCGGATGGTGTATAATTTCTCTATATGTTTTGGAATTATTTTTTAGTTTCACAATATCTTTTTTTAATTTTAAAATTTTCCCATCATAAATTGTTTCGCTTTGAATTTTAGTTTCTCCAAATTCCAAAATAACAACCTCCATATATTTTCGAATTGAATATAATATTTTTAACTTCCAAAATGATTTTCCAAATAAAAATGAAAAATGTAAAAACTCAAATGCAACTTTACTCTATTATTACATAAAATTAAAAAAAAATCAATACAATTATAACAATCAATAATCTGTGTGACCTTATTTTAAAAATTATCAATTATTTCTGTTGGAGGTTGTGATATGGATGAATTTTGACTCAGATAAAAAATCTAGACAAAAACATTAAATTGTTCTGTATCGGGCAGTCGATTTTAAAAAGAAAAATATATGCTTTAGGCATTGGAAACTTGAAAAATGCGGTTCTTTTCACCGGGGCAATCCATGCTCAAGAGTGGCTGACATGCTCAATTTTGCTCAGATTTTTTGAGGACATTTTTTCCAAAAAAACGCTCCACGGCGTGAATCTGAGCGATATTTTTGAACACAGGGGGTTGATTGTTGTTCCGCTTTGCAATCCAGATGGCGTTGAGATAGCTTTGGGCGGCCCTAAAACTGCAAAACAGCTTTGCTCCCCAATTGAAGCTATAATCAAAAAATCAGACAAATCCTGGCAAGCAAATGCGCGTGGAGTGGACCTAAACCACAATTTTGACGCCGGTTGGGATGTTTTGAAAAAATTAGAACGCCAAGCGGGGATAACCTCTCCTTCTCCAAGGCAATATGGCGGAATATGTCCCCAATCTGAGCCGGAAACCAAAGCCCTAGTCTCTTTGTGTAATGCCCTTAACATTAAAAAAGTTATCGCTTTTCATTCTCAGGGCGAGGAAATATACTATTATTATGGCCCAAACACTCCTCCCGAATCCGAGCTCATGGCAGACGCTCTTGCGGCTTCATCGGGATATCAAGTTCGCAAACCCGAAGGACTCGCTTCCCATGGCGGATTTAAAGATTGGTTTATCAAAGCCAAATCCAGGCCGGGATTCACAGTTGAAGTCGGAGTTGGCCAAAATCCACTTCCAATTGAGATGCTCGAGCCAATATATGAAAAAATCAAGGAAATGATGATTGTTGCAATGCTTCTTTAATTTATCAATATAAAATTAAAAAATACAAATATTTGAAAATAAACTAATAAATATGAAAACATTTAATTTAATCCGAAAATAATCAAATCAAATTAAATGTTTGACGTTTTACTTTAAGTAATCCATCGGGTTAACCCAAACTTCCTCCTTTTTAATTCCAAAATGCAAATGCTCGGGAAGGGCGTTTTCCAGCTGATTTGATGTTCCAACCGAGCCGATGACATCGCCGCTTTTAACCGATTGATCAAGTTTAACCTGAATTTTTTCATTGAGGCCAAAATAGTAACTTTTCATCCCGCTGCCATGGTCAATAGCAATGCAGGTTCCCCAAATGTTGTCGTTGTTTATTTCACAAACCGTTCCGTCAGCTGCGGATTTAACTGGTGTTGATTGCTTAGCAGCTATGTCTATGCCGTCGTGGGTTCGCCAATCTCCCATAGTTTCTGATTTGACGAGCTCGCCTTTAGAAAATTCTTGAATTATTTCACCTTTTATTGGCATAAAAAATTTGCACTTAGTCACTTTTTTATTGGTTTGTTTTGCGGGTTTATCTTCATGTTGTTGTTCCTCAATTGCTGATGCAGGTTTTTTCGAAGAAATTTGTTCCTCTTTTTTAACGTCCGCTTTTTCATCATTGGTTTGAGCAGCATCCTGTTCAACAATGTTTGTGTTCAGTTGAGGAGCTTCTGATCCTGGCGCCATAGTCGTCCTGCCGATAGCAATTATTGTTGTTGCTATAACGGCCAACAAGCTCAAAATAATTGCGATATAAAATACTTTGCCCGAAAATAAAGAATTTTCTCCATCTTTGTTTTTCATTTTATCTTTCCTCCCAAGTGTCTAATTTCCAGACACATCAATTTTCTCGCGTTTTTGAGTTATTCACATAATTAGTATGTAATTATATGTTCAAATTTATTCAACGAATATATAATCAAAATATAGTAATTTTTCAGAATATAGTTTAAAATTTCGCATATAATAAATATTATTCAGCTTTTGGAAGGAGGATTTCAATTGTTAGATAAAATAGCTTTGTTTTTAACAATTGTTGGCGGAATAGTTTGGGGAATTATTGGAATATTTGATGTTAATGTCATAGATTTATTGTTCAGTGACAAACTTCATATTATAGCACGCATAATTTATACTTTAGTTGGAATTTCAGCTTTATGGTCTATATCCTTGCTGTTTCGCGAAGGTTCAATTGCCAACCGAGAAATGTGATATTTACAAAAAAATTCACCACGCTGAATAAAAGTGTGGTGGATTTTTAATTATATTTATATATTTTAGGTTTTTTTGAGAAAAGACTCGAATTTTTTAATTAAGCAAGGTTTAAGGAGCTTTCTGGCGGGCGCTCACATACCGCTTGTTACGGACATCTTGAAAGCAAGCGGCGTTTTGCGAATAATAAAATATTACAGTTGGTTGTGAGCCGGCGGCGCTTCCCCCGGCTTTTGCTTTGTTTTTTTAGGCGCCTCTCAAGGATATTCAAAAATTTTAGGTTTTTTTAGCAAAGACTCGAATTTTTTAATTAAGCAAAGTTTAAGGGCCAAACCTATAACCCTTGACTTTTTTTATTTTAGGCCCAGCACATCCTGATATAAAAAAACATATTTGGTTGCAGACTCATTCCAACTAAAATCGCAGCTCATTGCATGTTTGATCAGCAATTCCCAAACCGCCCTGCTTTCATACAAATTCTTAGCCCTAAACAGCGCCCCACACATATCGTCTGCATTATACTTCTCAAAGCAAAAACCATTTCCTCGACCAAAAGAGCAGTCGGTTATGGTGTCTTTTAAGCCGCCAGTTTCCCGAACAACCGGAATCGCCCCATATCTTAGCGCGATCAATTGAGATATTCCACAAGGCTCCGACTGAGATGGCATCAAAAAAATATCACTGCCAGCATATATTTTCTTAGACAAAGGCTTATTATATCCAATATAAACCGCCATCTGCCGCGGATAGCGATTATGCATATCATTAAAAAAGCTTTCAAAAACATATTCTCCAGAACCAAGAACAACAAATTTAAATCCACTACATATTAGATGCTCAAGGCTTAATTTAATCAGGTCCATGCCTTTATGAGCAACCATCCTCGAAACAATTCCAACAACCGGCCGATAGTCGTCTGACATGTCCATCTCCAAACAAAGCTTCTTTCTGTTTTCATCCTTGCCTGATATATCTTGACAAGAATAGTTTTTATATATTAAAGGATCGGTTTTGGGGTCATTAATCTCATAGTCTATTCCATTCAAAATACCACAAAATTTATGTCTTTGGTTAATAAATTCTCGATCCAGTCCACATCCAAACAACGGCGTTTGAAGCTGATCTGAATATGTTGGACTGACGGTTGTTAGTTTATCACAAGCCTCAATCGCCGCTTTAACCATATTTAAGCAGCCGTCATATTGCATTAAACCCTTTTCGCTTTCGGGAAGCCCCAAAACATCTTGTAAAATTTCCATGCCATATTTGCCCTGATACTCAACGTTGTGAATTGTGAATATGGTTTTTATTTTCGAATATTTTTCTTTGTGTTTATAAAATATGTTAAAATATACAGGAATCATCGCTGTGTGCCAATCGTGGCAATGTAATATATCTGGCTGATAGTCAATATATTCGATTATGTCTAGAACTGCTTTTGAAAAAAACGCAAACCTCTCTGCTTCATCATAAAACCCATACATTCCGTCTCTTTTGAAATAATATTCGTTGTCAATAAAATAAAACCCAACTTTGTCATGATTATATTGATATACTCCACAATATTGATTTCTCCAGCCTAAAACAACGTTAAAGTGACAAATATATGACATTTTTTCTCGAAAATGGCTGGGTATGTTTGAATACAGCGGCATAACAACCCTGCAGGAAACGCCTTTTTGCGCTAAAGCTTTTGGCAAAGAGCCAACAACATCTCCAAGCCCTCCGGACGCTGCAAAAGGCGTGGCTTCGCTTGCTGCAAATAATATTTTCATGCTAATCCCTCCCTAAAATAAATCCAAAGGAAATTTTATTTTTTAGTATAATTAATATATAACAAAAGACTTTAAATAATTTTATTCTTTGCAATATATATCGGGTATGAACTTGCCGAAATCATAGTTTTCCCCTCTCGAATTTTAACATTTTTGTCGCTTATCACATATTCTATATTGCAGTCCGAGTCGACTTGAGTTGCTTGCATTAATATCGAATTTTTAACGCGTGCATTCGAAGAAATTCGACACCCTCTAAAAATAACAGAATTTTCAACATATCCATCAATTATGCATCCGTCCGCAATAAAACTGTTAATTGCTTTTGCGTTTGGGCCATATTTCACAGGAGCCTCGTCTCGAACTTTTGTGTATATTGGGCGAGTTGAATCAAAAACTTTTTGCCTGGCCTCATTTTTAAGCAATTCCATATTGGCGTCATAGTAGGATTTTATTGATGATATGATCCTAACATACCCATCATAGCGTATGCCCTGTATCTTATATTTTCTGCATTTTTTCTGCAAAAAATCACGATCCAGTTTATATTCACCCATACATATTGAATTTGCTATTAACTGCCTCAAAAAACTGCGCTCAAAAACTAAAATGTTGAGCGAAATGTTAAATTGGCCGCTAGTTTGAGGATTGATCGCAACTTCTTTTAGCATATTATCATTATCAAAATTTAAAACAACAGCCTCTTTTGAAATGTCGCTGGTTAAAAAATCATTTTTATATACAATCGAAACATCTGCGGCGTTTTTAATGTGCTTTTCAATAATTTTTGCATAGTCCAAAAGAATATATTTGCAGGGGTTATATTTTAAAAAATCCAGAGCCGCCCCCAAGGCCTCAAGTTTTCCGTGATATATTCCAAAATTTTTGTTGCCATATGGCGGCAAAAGCTTCAGGCCCCCTCTTTTTCGCGCCAAGTCCCACTGGCTTCCGTTGCCAATATGCTCCATGAGCGATCGATAATTTGATTTGGTTATCACTCCTATGTCGATAATTCCGGCATTTATTGAGTTTGACAGAGGAAAGTCGATCATTCGATATCTTCCACCAAAAGGAACCGACGCAAATGTTCTGTTTTTTGTTAGGTCTTCTATGGAAAAGTCGTGCATATTAGCAAAAATTATAGCCCCAACCATCCTCTCATTTATTAACATAACCCTCCTCCTAAAATTCAAATGTTTCCAATTAATTCATATATTTAGATAATATCACAGTGTTGTCACTAAATTTTGTTTTTGGGCCAATAACTGTTATTTTTCTCTCATTTAAATCGTTAATTATAGGTTTATTGATTCCAATTGATGTATTTTTGCCAATATAGCAATCTGCGCCAACGACTGAATACGACACACACGCGCCGGATTTAATGACGCAGTCCGCCATGATGATGCTTTTTTTTATGGATGCGCCTTCTTCAACCAAAACCCCTGGAGAAAGAACCGAACAAGAAACGTCGCCATATATTCGACAGCCTTCAGTTATTATCGAATTTTTGACTTCACATCCATATCCAACATAATGAGGCGGGTATGCAGCATTTCTTGTGTATATTTTCCAACACGAATTATGGAGATTCAGCAAACTGTCGCCATCCAGAAGGTCCATATTCGCTTTCCACAAGCTTTCAATCGTTCCAACGTCCTTCCAATATCCATTAAAATTATATGTTAAAAGTCGAAAATTTTTCTCGAGCATTTTGGGGATTATATCCTGTCCAAAATCGTTCCCAGACTTTGAATTTCGCTCATCTTCCGTTAAAAGCTGCTTTAAAATTTTCCAATTGAAAATATATATTCCCATTGAAGCAAGATTAGTCTTTGGATTTTTCGGTTTTTCTTCAAATTCAAAAACAAATCCATCCTCATCACAGCTCATTATTCCAAACCTGCTCGCGTCTTGCTTGGAAACTTCCAAAACAGCTATAGTGCAATCAGCGCCCATCTGCTTGTGGTGTTTGAGCATGGCGTCATAGTTCATTTTATATATATGGTCGCCCGACAAAATCAAAACATACTCAGGCCCATATCTTTCAATAAATCCCATATTTTGATATATTGCATTTGCTGTTCCGTTATAAAATTTAGCTCCTTTTGCGCTTTCATAGGGCGGCAAGATGTGAACCCCGCCATAAAGCCTGTCTAAATCCCAAGGCTCGCCAGTCCCTATATATTCATTCAAAAAAAAGGGAGAATACTGCGTTAAAACGCCAACTGTGTCTATGCCAGAATTGACGCAATTTGAAAGCGCAAAATCTATTATCCTGTATTTGCCGCCGAATGAAACAGCGGGTTTTGCCATTTTTCGAGTTAAAGCACGAAGCCGACTTCCCTGCCCCCCAGCCAAAAGCATGGCAATGCATTCTTTTTTCGCAAACATCATTTCCCTCCTTTGGAGTTTTAAAAAATCAACTTGAGTTTTTCTGGTTTGGAGTTAAATAAACAGTGCTCATATATGGAATTTTTAATTTAATCGAATATTCATATCCGTGAAAAGGAATTTTATCAGCCAAAATTTTCGTTTTGTGTGGAATTCCATATCCACCATAGGATTTTTTGTCAGAGTTAAATATTTCAGAATACTGGCAATTAAATGGAACACCTATTCGATACTCTTCGTATGTTCTTGGGCAAAAATTACAAACAGCAATCAGCTCGTTTCCGTTTGCGCCAATTCTCCTAAAAGATATCACATTGTTTTTGCTGTCGTCATTTGAAATCCAGCGAAAACTGTCCCTGCTCGCGTCATTATCCCACAATTCGCTATGATTTAAATAGAATTTATTTAAACTTTTAACATAAAATTGAAATTTCTTGTGCTTTGGATTTTCAAGCAGCTCCCAATCCAACTGGTTTTTAAAATCCCATTCATTAATTTGGCCAAATTCCTGGCCCATAAACAAAAGTTTCTTTCCGGGATGAGCAATCATAAAGCCTAAATATGCCCTCAAACCAGCAAATTTTTGGTCATAATCGCCATATATTTTTTCAATCAAAGACTTTTTGCCATACACAACCTCGTCGTGAGAAATTGGGAGGATATAATTTTCCGAAAACGCATACCAAATCGAAAAAATAAGCTTTTGATGGTTCCCCGCTCGAAAATATGGGTCTATAGACAAATAGTCCAAAGTGTCGTTCATCCAGCCCATATTCCATTTATAGTTAAATCCCAAACCTCCAACACTCTTTGGCAAGGTCACCATCGGCCACGCTGTCGATTCTTCAGCAATAATAATAAGATTCGGGTTTTTTGTTAGGACTTTTTCGTTTAATTTTCTCAAAAATTCAACAGCATCCAAATTTTCTTTGCCGCCATGCGCATTTTCAACCCACTCGCCCTCTTTCCTGTCATAGTCTAAATATAGCATTGAAGCAACCGCATCAACCCTCAGCCCATCAACATGAAACTCGCTCGCCCAGTAGTTTGCAGAAGAAATCAAAAACGAAACAACTTCATTTTTTCCAAAGTCAAAAACACATGTTCCCCACAAATAGTGTTCCCCTTTGCGCGGATCAGCATGTTCATAACAACAACTGCCATCAAATCTATATAACCCGTGAGCATCCTTTGGAAAGTGCGCCGGGACCCAATCTAAAATAACGCCTATCTCGGCCTTGTGGAAAGCGTTGATCATCTTTTTAAAATCAAGCGGCGTTCCATATCTTGAAGTCGGAGCAAAATACCCAACAACCTGATATCCCCACGAATCGTCAAGCGGATATTCCGTCAAAGGCATGAGCTCTATGTGAGTGTAGTTCATTTTTTTTAAATATGGAATGATTTTTTGCGCAAATTTAACATATGAAAACGGGTTCCCATCAGGATATTTTTGCCAAGACCCCAGATGAACTTCATATATGTTCATCGGACGGTTGACTTTAAAAAGCTCAGACTGGCGGGCGATCCAAGAAGAATCTTCCCACTTCATTTCAGGGCATTCATAGAATTTAGTTGCTGTTTTTGGGCGCGTTTCAAAATGAAAACCATATGGGTCTGACTTTAAAAAAACTTTTTCGTCAATTGAAACAATTTCAAATTTATAAAGATCAAAATTTTGTATATTTTCAACAAAACACTCCCAAATTCCACCCGAGCAAATCTTTTTCATAGGACTCACGCCGCTTTGCCAATTGTTAAAATCCCCAACAACGCAAACAGATCGAGCGCGCGGAGCCCAACAGCGAAAAACAACCCAATTGGATTTTCCAACCCTGTGAGCGCCAAAATATTCATATGCACATATTGAATTTCCATTAAAAAACTCGTCAATTATTTTCAAATTTTTTTCTTTTTCATCTTCCTTCAAAATCACTAAAAATCACCACCACTATCAAAAATACCCTTGAGTGGATAAATAATTAACACATGGTTCACACTTTATATCACAATTATATCAAAATTTGTAATAAATGTCAAATAGCTTTTCAATATTTTCCAAAAATTTTGTGTATATCAACAATTTATATGTCGAAATCAATTCGCCCAAAACCACTAATTTGCGTGTTTTTGTCGGGTTATATTTGTTCCATTTCAACCCCTTTTGAAAAATCCAACTCTTTGCTCAAAAATCCCAAAAACTCCAAACGCGATTGAGCACATTCTAAAAAACAATGCAAAAGCTGAGTTGGCGCCGCAATCTCACAACCAACTGTAATATTAAATCTTTCTAAAACTCCGCGACTCTTTTGAAACTGCCAATAACAAGCGGTAGGTTGGCGTCCGTTAAAGAGCCCGACGCTTGAGTCAAAAAAATGTAAATATATTGAAAATGTTGGATTAAATCAAATTATATCTTAACTATATTATTATATGTATGGACAAACTAAATAATTCGACTGGAGAAATCCCTATTTGATTCCAGACTAATATTAAACTAAAATATGGGAAAAATAAAAAACAGAATATAAAATTTAACGAAAAGAGGAAAAACATGGAAAAAGAAATCTGGCTGGCTTGTTTTGGAGGATTCTCATATTTCACACTTGAACTCATATATAATGGAGACAGCCATTGGATTTCGTTTGTCTTTGGAAGCATATGCTTTGAAATTGTTGGGAAAATCAGACTTTTAAATTTGAATATATTGATAAAATGTTTACTTTGCGGACTATTTATAACGGTTTTCGAATTTTTTATGGGTGTTATTTTTAATCTGATCTTAAATTGGAATATTTGGAACTATTCTATGTTTTTCCTGAACATATCCGGCCAAATCTGCCTCTATTTCTCGCTAATTTGGATCATTTTGTCATTCCCCGCAATCAAGCTACATCAAGCTTTAAGCCAAGCAATCAATAAAACTCAGGAATGCAAAAAATGCAGCTCAAAACCAAAAGCACTAAGCTATAAAACAAAACAAATTCAATAAATAACCAACAAAATGATATATATATCGCAATTATCTTATTTGCCCGTCTCCTCTAATAATAAACTTCGGCGTTGTCAAATCTTTCAAACCCATAGGGCCTCTGGCATGCAGCTTTTGAGTTGATATTCCAATCTCAGCTCCCAATCCAAATTCATTGCCGTCGGTGAACCTAGTTGAAGCATTAACATAAACCGCGGCCGAATCAACCTCTTTCAGGAAATATTCCGCGCTAAAATAATCCGAAGTCACAATAGCCTCAGAATGCCCAGACGAATATTTGTTAATGTGCATAGCAGCAGCCTTAACGCAGTCAACAATTTTAACCGACATTTTATACCCCAAATACTCAGCATAGTAGTCGTCTTCAGACGCAATTTGAATCTCAGGCAGGATTTGCTTTGCCTTCGGACAGCCAACCAACTCAACGCCAAATTTGTCAAACTCCTCTTTTAATCTTTTCAAAAAATTTTCTGCAACGCTTTGGTGAACCAACAAACTTTCAGCAGAATTGCAAACCGAAGGCCGCGACGTTTTTGCGTTAACAGTGATGCGAATGGCCATGTCTATGTCGGCGCTTTGGTCTATATATATATGGCAATTTCCAACGCCCGTTTCAATAACCGGAACGGTTGAATTCTCTGAAACAGATTTAATCAGCCCCGCGCTCCCCCTTGGAATCAAAACGTCCAAAATTCCGCGCATTTTCATCATTTCTAAAGCGCTGCTTCGATCGGTTTTTTTGACAAGTCCAATAATATTGGGATCCACTCCATTTTTTTCGATTGCATTTTGCATCAGCTCAACCAAAACGGTGTTGGTGTGGATGGATTCCTTGCCCCCTCGAAGCAAAACAGCGTTTCCGGATTTTATACATAAAGCAGCAACGTCAACCGAAACATTAGGACGGGATTCATATATCACCCCGATTAAACCAATTGGAACTTGAATTTTTTCTATTCTCAGACCGTTTGGCCTGATCTGGCCCCAAACAACTTGATATGAAGGATCCGGCAAGCTGATTAATTCAAAAATCCCAAGCGCCATCGATTCAATCCTCTCTGGAGTCAACGTCAGCCTGTCAACAAGATGTTTTGGCATTTTGTTTTCTCGCGCAGCCTCAAGGTCTTTTTGGTTTTGCCCAAGGATCAGGTTCATATTTTCTCTCAAAGACTCCCCGATCGACTTTAAAATATTATTTTTAACGCAAGTTTTCGCTTTATTTATATATTTTGAGGCCAATTTAATTTTTTTGGCTTGAGCAACAGTATCCATATCAAACCGCCCTTTCTTGAAAATTTATGTCAACTATCTTTTATTTTAAACTAATCAGCGTCCCCTCAGGTTTCCCTTGGAAAATGCTATATATTCTGTCTGGATGGGAGCCATTGGCAACCACAGTTGGAATGCTTTCAAGGGAAGCAATTTTTGCAGCGTTTAGCTTTGTCAGCATTCCTCCCGTCCCAAGAGCGTTTGGCTCTCCTTTTGCGGATTCAACAAGCGATTTATCGATTTTTTGTATATGTTTTATTAATTTTGCATCCGGATTTTTTAAAGGATTACTGTCAAAAACTCCGTCCAAGTCAGTGAGTATAACCAAAATATCTGCGTCTATTAAAACAGCAACAGCGGCCGATAAAGTGTCGTTATCGCCAAACTCAAGCTCGCTAATTGACATTGTGTCGTTGGCGTTGACGATTGGGATTATGTTTTTATCCAGAAGAGAGAAAAATGTGTTTTTTGCGTTTAATTCGTCTTCTTTTGCATTTAAAACCTGCTGCGTCAGCAAAATTTGAGCAACCATATGCCCGTAATGCGAAAAAAGCGAGTCATACATATTGATTAGTTCACATTGGCCAACAGCAGCGCACGCTTGCCGATCTGAGATCGCTTTTGGAGGAGTTGAATAGCCCATTTTCCCCGCCCCAACGCCAATTGCTCCTGATGTGACCAAAACAACGTCTCTTCCAGTGTTTTTTATGTCTGCGAGGACTTTAACCAAAGCCTCCATATGACGTATATTATTTAAACAGTTTTCCACCCAAACCACAAAATCAGCAAAATCAACAAATTAATCAAAAACCAAAACATGCTTTTTGTCTGTTTTTTCAATTTTTATTTTGGATTACAGTTTAGATTAAAATATTGTTGTTTTTTCAAAACTTGTTGATTATATGGGATAGGGTCGCAAATTTCAAACATATTATCTCTGGCCCACATTTGAGCTGTTGTCATAACTGCGTAACCCTGGCCAGGCTTTGTCGCCCAAGCAAGAGGAGAACGCTTAGGAATTCCAAACATATAGAGGATCGCGCTCAAAACCCCGCCATGACTGATTAACGCTGCTTCGTGAATCTGGTTTTTCATCATGTCTAAAATCAAATGGTTAAAGCCTTTGAGAAGGCGATTTATGAATGTTTTTTTATCTTCCCCGCTTTTTGGAGGCTGGCTCATGTGGCCATCAACCCAACTTTCATATTCAGAGTCGTTTGAAAGCTCGTCTATTGATTTGTTTTCAAAAACGCCAAATGAATATTCCTTTAAATCATCAACGGTTTCAATGAGGCTGTGGGGATATATGAGCTTGGCCGTTTCAAAGGCGCGCCTCAGCGGACTGGAATAGGCTTTTTGAACTTTGGGATATTCGCATTTTGAGATAAGCGACAGAATTTCCCGCTTGCCCTCAGCATTTAGAGGCAAATCTGTCAGGCCAAGATACCTGCCATCACGGTTTGCATCCGTTATTCCATGGCGTATTAAATATAGTTTATATGTCCTCAAAATAATCCTCCTCCAATCAACTCACTCATTTTAAATAATATATTCTCATTATTATACCACAATCTTTTCAAAATTACAAAACTTTTTCGACATTTCTGTTTTAAAATATCTGTGCAAATAGTATAACTGCATTTTGATGTTGTAATTTTACATAATTTATTGCAAATATATTGCTTGATTTTGGGATATATTCACAAAAATCAAATTATTTGTTCGACATTTTAAAAAATGTTTTGACAAACTTCTAACGGTATACTATAATACATGTTGTTGTCTACTGGAAGTATTTTTATTAGACAGACTACAAAACGTTAAAAATATATTTAAAATTGGAGGAAGCTAAACATGAGTTCTGATTTCCCACGAATTCTCACTTTGCTAAGAAAAGAAAAAGGCTTGAGTCAAAAGGTTGCAGCCAGTCATCTGGACATTTCGCAGTCTTTGCTATCACATTATGAGAAAGGAATTCGCGAATGCGGCTTGTCTTTTGTTGTTAAAATTGCTCGATTCTACAACGTTTCGTGTGACTATTTGCTAGGGCTGTCCCCAGAGAGAAATGGATCAACCCTATCCATTGAGAACTTGAAGGACCCGTCTAGCCAAAAAGAGGTTTTAGATTCCAAAACCTTAAAAACTGTTTATAAAAAGAAGATTGCATTTTGCTCGCTAAACGTTCTTTTTGATATACTGTCAAAAACTGATAATGACGAATTAACAAATGAAATGACCTCGTTTTTATATTTAGCAATATATAGAATGTTTCGAGTTTTGTTTAGAATGAACAAGAAAAACAAAAGAGAAATGTTTGCTGTTTCCGATCTGATTGCCAATCAATATGCTCAAGCCAGAATGATCAAATCTGAATCCAATGCAAACGTCATTTCTCGCAAAATGTCAGCTAAAAAGCATGACCAAGACATAGCTCCCGAACAAATTCAAATCAACAACAGATTTTTAGAAGAAAATTATCCCGAAGACTATAGCGCGCTTCTTAATTTAGTGAAAAATTGCGAAACAACAATGGAATATTAGAACTTGATTTATTCTATTTATTAATTAATTTTAGATACTGTTCAATTATTTTTGAAAGTTTGCTAGCAGCTTTAAATTTAAATTTTTCATACTCACTTTGAGCATTTCCATTATCTGAAACAACCTTGACCGCGCCAAAATCAACACTTGCTTTAAAACAAGCCTGAGCAATCGCTGCTGCTTCCATTTCAACAACGTTTGCGCCAAATTGTTTTTGTGTTTTTGCAATTTCTTCGCAAGATAAAAATTTATCTCCAGTTGCAACGATGCTTCTTTTTGGCGAGGCTTTCGTCTTGGAAGCTGCAGCCCAGAGATTTTCGAAAATGGTTTTACTCGCTTTAATTTTCAAAAGATTTATTCCCGAAATCAAGCCAACCGGGTCCCCAACAAACGAAGCGTCAACGTCGTATTGAACAAAATCTGTGGCTATGGCGACGTCCCCAATGTTCATCTCCTTCGTCCCGCCCGCAACTCCAACGTTTATTATTTGATTCGGAGCATGTTTTAAAATTATGGTTTGGGCGCAAATCGCAGCGTTGACCTTTCCAGGGCAGCACTTTGAGACGACAAGACTCGTGTTTTCATACCTGCCTTCGCAAAAAAACGTTTGACAAAATGTATATTTCTTTTTGTTTTGGACTAAATGCAAAATTTGATCTATCTCAAGGTCCATAGCCCCGATTATTGCAATTTTCACAGTAAATATCCACCACCTTGCGTTAAAAAAAATAAAATTAAAAGACATCATCTATAAAATAATTTATAAATATAATTTTGGAGGAATTTTTAAATGGTTTCAATTGGAAATACGTGGGACAAGCTTTTGATTAAAGAATGGGAAAAGCAATACTATCAAAAACTGCGCGCCATTTTAAAGCAAGAATATTCAACAACAACCATATACCCCAATATGCACGACATATTCAACGCGCTGAAATATGTTGACTATGAAAGCTGCAAAGTTGTCATAATTGGCCAGGACCCATACCACGGCGAGGGGCAGGCCCACGGATTGTCTTTTTCAGTTAAACCGGGGGTCAAGGTTCCGCCGTCTCTGAAAAACATATATAAAGAAATTGAGGACGACATCGGCTCCCCCCAGCCTCAAAACAACGGAGACTTGACCCGCTGGGCAAGACAGGGCGTTTTGCTTTTAAATGCTGTTTTAACCGTCCGCGCAGGGCTTGCAAATTCACATTCAAAAATCGGATGGCAAAACCTGACGGACAAAATCATTAAAATTTTAAACCAGCGCGAAAAGCCAATGGTCTTTTTGCTTTGGGGAGCTTATGCTGGAAAAAAGCAAGAACTCATAACAAACCCGGCCCACCTAACCCTAAAAGCCCCCCATCCCAGCCCTTTGTCGGCTTCAAGGGGATTTTTTGGCTGTCGACACTTTTCCAAAACCAATGAATTTCTCAAAAAAACCGGCCAAACTCCAATAAAGTGGTGATAAAAATTCATATATTTAAAATAAAAACATATCCTTTAATTTTAGGCTTTTGTTTTTTCAATTGATCCGTCGTTTTGATTTTTTTCGCTTTGACAACACTCAACCCTTTGATTTTGGCAAAGCGACTTTTTTTTTATTTCATCATATTCACATTCGGCGCATTTTAACTGCAAAAACAAATCGTCAATCTCTTGGCAAATTGCATCTATTTTTGATTTAAACATCTCGCAACAATCCGGCTTCATATTTTTTTGATGTGAATATGTTATTGATCCAATTTTTGTGTATTTTCGCTCTATTTTTGATTTTAATTTAGCCATTTTCCATTTTAGTTGGGAAATCTCAATTAATTCCTGGGTCTTTTTTTCAGCGGATTTTGCAAAAGATCCAAGCCGAAAAATCAAAGAATCAAAACCACTGCTCATAATAAACATACCTCCAAACAGATAATTATAAAATTTTTTATATATTGTTTTTAAATCCGGCGACTTTTAAGCCTTATCGCCCAAGTGCAAAAGCATTATACCATATCTTTATGCATATTACTACACAAAAATTTTAAAGACAAGTTTTTTTGAGTGTGTTTTCAGAATTTTTAGTAAATATATCATAGTTTTCACATATTTTAGATTGTCTTGCTTTTTGCTTCAAAAAATATTTTATATATAAACATCAAAACAATCGCCACTCCAACAAAGATCCACATGGTTTGCTTAAAGCCCGCTTCAATCATCATTCCAAACAGCATCGGCCCTATAACATTTCCGATTCCCAGGCTTAGATCAAATATTGAAAAAATTTTTTGAATTTCATATTTTTGAGCATTTTTCATTTTTAGCATATTGTTTGCAGCTGCATTTTCTCCGAAGCTATATGCAACTCCCAAAATCAAAAGCCCAATAATGAATATGTTTAAATTATTAAAGTTTGCCAAAAGAAGAATTGCAAGAAAACTCAAAATCATAGCAGCATATATTGCATTTTCTTTAAACTTTTTCATTGCAAGTGAAGTTATTGAAGATCCAAAAAACACCGCAGAAAGACTCACCGCAGCCATCATAATGGATGTTTGTTCTTCATATAAACTCATTGCTTCACCATATATCGGAACATAATAATCAGAAAATCCAGAAATTATTCCCCAGACAACAACAACAAGCGCGATAAAAACCAAAACTTGCTTTGAAAGCAAAAATTTTATGATGTTTGTTTGCTGTTTCCCTTTAATGTTTTCAAATTTGGGAGCAACATAGGTTTTGCAAAGAAACAAGCAAAACATTAAAGAGACGATGTCAGCAAATGCTGCTGCTAGAAAAACTTGACCATATTCTAAAAAACTATATAAAACTGCGCCGATGATCGTTCCCATGAAAACCCCAGAGCTCCTGCCAGACAAGCATTCTGTGACTGCTTCTTCATTAGATTTTTCGTCTAAACTGGCCAAATAGTTGCGTTTAACATTTATTAAAAGTCCAAATCCCAATCCATTGACCAAAAGAGCAAACGTCATGAGATAATAGGAACTTGCAAATGACAAAACAACATTGCTTGAAATTGAGCAAATTACTCCAAACAAAGTTAATTTTTTAAAGCCAAGTCTTTTAAACAGCTTTATTGAAATTAAAGGAGCAAGCGTTGTAAACAAAATGTTTATTGACAGCGGAATGCTTCCTGCAAGCATTTTGGGTATGCCTAATTCTTCAGAATAAAACGAAAGCGTATACATTGGCAAAAATATTGCACTAAGGTTAATTGATATGCTAAAGGCGACATTGGCAAGGCGCAGAATATGAGTTGGCAAAACAACCCCGCTGCTTTCCTCCCGCTGCCAAATTTTCAGCTTATATTTTGATTTTGACTCTAAAAACGCAATTAATTCATTAACAAAAAACGCCGCAAAAATGAGAAAACACAGTATTTTAATCACTGTCATATTAATTATTTCGTTCAGTTGCTCTTCAATAACTAGCGCATCTTTTGTTATGGAAATTACCGCAACAACATCCCCATCAGCATTAAAAATCGGCGACCTTGAAATCAAAAACGGCCCTTCAAACGTCTCCACCCGATATGCTTCAGACTGTTTGTTTTCATATATATACTCAATTTTTTTACCTGTTTCATAGCTAAGCGGGTAATATGCTCCAGTTGAGAGGTCTTGAAAAATTAATATTGTTGCAACCCCATCAACAAATGTGTCTAGTTCCGCGCCCATTCTAGAGTCTATATATTCACTTCCAGCAGTGACTGCTCGAATTTGATCAGAAAGAATTTTATATTCATCGTTCATAAAATCAGAAGCACTTTTAATGCTTGATATTTTTTCTGCGTCTAGAGTTTTGGCTGCTATTTTAGAAATAGACGATAACTTATCTTGCAAATCTTTTTCAAAAATAGAACGCATAGCTGGCATAACAAGTGGTAATATTACCAATGCAACCATGCAAGTTGTTATTATTATTACTAATTCAATGGTAATGAATTTACTAATTTTAAATCTGTTGAACAGCAGGCAAAAAACCAACCGCGCAGACAAATATATTCCAGATATTATACAAATTATCATTGCAATATATGCACTCAGTTCAGATACAAAATACACAAACTCCTTTTTAAAGCAACTGGTATTTTTTAATATTTTTCCATCTGTTGTCATAGAATATATAACATTTTCATCGATAATAGTGGATATGACATCACTTCGCTGGCCATCACCAAATTCCACATTGTTGACTGCAACAGTTTGAAGCAAATTTCTGTTTGGTTCCAAGTCATGTTCACCATACAGACTCTTTTTGCTAAAAACTTCTTCAATCTCATGAGTTTTTGGATATATTTTACTGATTGACGACGTTTTCAAATCGGTAAAATATACAGACTCATCACTTCCAACTGCAACGCCATTTGGGTAAACTGATGGGTTAAGATCTTGATATGTTGAAACTCCCTGATCATTTGCAACAAGAATTTTTCCGCGTTTATCAACTGCATATATATTTCCAGTTTTTGAAGAAATCGAATAGTCTTTTATCAAATCTATTGCGCCCTCAAACTCATACCGCAATTTTATGACTAAATTTTCGCAATCAGTTCCCTCACCCCCAAATTGAACATATTCAAAGCCCAAATCATCAGCTCGGATGAATTCAACATTCCCATTAAAATATGTTAAATTAAATATTTTAGGCTTTCTTTCAGTTTGTCCTTCGTAATCCGCAGTGTATAAAGTTTTTAAATATTCACCATTAGCGCTATATTCGTTTATTGTTTCTTTTGAAAGCAAATAGCCGCTGTCATCCCAGGTTATGCCTTGAACATATATATTCTCATCATCATCGCTGACAGCCACATTTTCAATTTGGCTAAAAGGCAGTTCATCTTCTTCGCCAATTGTCCAAACAACCCTGTCGTTTTTTATTTTTAGCACCCTTTGTTTTCCGCTTTCAACAACATACATATCGCCGCTTTTATTGACAAAACTAACATATCCATTTTTAATATTTAGATTAGTGTTCAACCCATCAAGCCACAAACTAGAATCCAAAGCTTTAAAAGCAATATATGACACCAGCAAAAAAACAATAAAAATTAAATCAATAGCTTTAATTTTTTTAGATTTAAACCAGAAAAACATTGACTTTAACATTTTGATCAAAACCCTTCCAGTATATACTACGTGGTGAATATATCGTTATTGAAATTTGCCTATTTTTTTGATCTTTGCCTAAAAAACAATTTATATATAACCATCAACGAAGCCGCCACTCCAACAAACATCCAAACGTTTAAATTGTTGTTTTGGTCAATCATAATTCCAAACAGCATCGAACTCACCGTTGTTCCAATCGCCAAAAATAAATTAAACACTCCTTCTGCTTTGTCCTCATCAAATTCGCGCTGGGTTCCCATATCAATGAAGGTTTCTTTAGCGACATTTGTTCCAAAGCTATAGGCAACGCCAAGCATAAATAGACCAATTGTGAATATGTTTAAATTGTTAAACTGAGCCAAAATCACCATGGATATAAAGCTCAAGAAAATCGCAACAGTTACCGCATTTTCTTTGAATTTTTTCATTGATATTTTTGTTATATACGCGCCCAAAAAGACCGAACCAAAGCTTGTTAGGGCCATCAGTATTGACGTTTGTTCTTCATATAAGCTCATTTTTTCGCCATATATTGGAACATAGTAATCCGCAAATTTAGAAATAATTCCCCAAACAACGACTATTGCAAGAATATATAGAAAAACTTGCTTTGACATCACAAATTTTAGCGTTTCAAATTTAGTTTTAGACTCTCCCATATCCTGATTGGCTTCAAATTTTGGTTTAACATATGTTGCGCAAAAATATATGCAAAATACAAGTGATATGCCGCCAATTAGCGCTGCAGCCAGAAAAACTTCGCTATATCCACAAAAACTATACAAAAACGCGCCAATAATCGTTCCAAGAAATTGTCCTGAATTTTCACCTGATCCACACATAAATTCAACGCTGCTTGCGGTTTCTTCATCCGAACTTTTAGCATACGCCGACTTGGATTCGATTAAAAGACCATAGCATAGTCCATTAACCAAAAGCGCCAATGTCATTGAATAATATGACCGAGTCATAGCGAGAAGTATGTTGCTTGCAATCAAGCCAAACACCGAAACCATGACAACCTTTCCAAAGCCAAGCTTTTTAAAAATTTTCCAAGCAAAGACGGGAACTATGGTTATAAACATTGTGTTTATCGACAGCGGTATGCTTCCAGCCAGCATCTTTGGAATTCCAAGTTCTTTTGAATAAAAAGTCAGTGTGTATAGCGGCAAAAATATTGCAGAAAGATTAGTTGCTGTGCTGAAAATAACATTAGAAAGTCTCAAAGAATGAATCGGCAAAGCCACTTCCCTTTTGCCAACAACCCGGCCATTTTGAAGGCGATTTTTATATTTTGCTCTTTGGTCTAAATATGCAATCGCTTCGTTTAAAACAAACGTTATAAAGATAATCAGCGACAGAATATGAATTATTATCTGAACTATTGTTTCTCGAATTTGTTTTTGAATGACCGAAGAATCTTTTGTTATTGAAATCGCAGCAACAACATCTCCATCTGAATTAAAAATTGGGGATCTGGCAACAATAAAATGCCCTTCGCTGTTTGTAACATATGTTGTTCTGGGCTCTTTATTTTCATATATCCATTTTAATTCTTGGCTTGTCTCATAATCCATTGGATAGTATGATCCTGTTGAAAGGTCTTGATATATCATAACTATTGCAGTTCCATCAACATATGATTCAAGAGACGCTCCCATTCTTGAGTCAACATATTCGTTACCTTGAGTTACGGTCCTGATTTGATCAACAAGTTCATTATATTCTTCGCTCATAAAGTCTGTTGCGCAATCAATTCCACATATTTTGTTCGCATCCAAAGAATCGCTTGCTATTTGAGAAACCGTCGACAGCTTATCTAAAATATATTTTTCATATATGGAATTTATTGTTGGAATTGTCAGCGGCAATATGCAGGCTGAAATTAAAATGGTTGTCAAAATAACGATAATTTCAATTTTAAATAATGTCCCAAACCTGAATTTATTAAACGCCAAAATGAAAAATAGTCTTAAAAAGACATATATTCCTGAAAGTATGCATATTATCAAAGAAATGTTCGCAGACAGTTCAAGCAGGAAGTAGGTTGTTCCTTGTTTAAATTTGCTGTCATTATATAAAACTTTTCCGTCTTTTGTTCTCGCATAAAAAACATTATCATCATAAATTGCCGATATTACGTCGTCTGATGAGCCGTCTGCAAAAGAGACATTATCAACCTTAACGATCGAAACCAAGCCTCTGTTTGGCGGCACATCTTCATTTGGAAACAGATCTTCTTTGCCAATAACTCTTTCTATTTTTTTGTCCTGAGATATTCTGTTAATGGAGGATGTCCTCAAATCGGTGAAATATAGTGATTCATCAGACCCAATAGCAATTCCGGAAGCTTCAATCATTGGGTCAAACTCGATATATGGCTGAATTTCTTGATCTTTAGCAACATGAATTTTTCCTCTTTTGTCGGTTAGGTACATGACTTCGCTTTGTGGAGAAATTGAATAGTCCCGTATTAAATCTATTGCATTTTCAAATTCATATCTTGATTTCACAACCGCTTTCTGACTGTCTTTTTGCCCATCTTCATCATCGCCTTCGTCGTCATCATCATCGTCTTCTTGATCTTCGTCGTCATCATCCGCATCAATAAGCTGAACATGCTCAAACCCTTGCTCATCCGCCTGTATAAATTCAATCTGCTCATCATTAAGCCTGAGGCCAAAAATTTTCGATTTGCGCGGCTTGCAATCTTTATAATCCGCAGTGTATAAAGTTTTTAAATATTTTCCATCTGAGTCATATTGCATTATTCTTTCTTTTGAAACCAAATAACCGCTTTCATCCCATTTTAACCCATGAATATATACATTGTTTGCGTCTTCGTCCGCAGTCACATTTTCAATCTGATCAAACTTGGTCTCATCTTCTTCGCCAATCGACCAAATAACTTCTTTGTCTTGTATTTTAAGTAATCTGTTTTTGCCGCTGTCAATAACATATGCATCTTCATGCCTATTAATAAAAGTTGCATATCCGGAATGTATTTCAACATTATAATTAAAGTCAAGATTGAGATTAATATCTGTCGATTTAAATAAAATATATGACATAAGCAAGCAAACAATAACAACTGTGTCAATAATTCGGATTTTTTTTGATTTTAGCCAATAAAAAGCTTTTTCCAATTTATTTAACATATAGATCCGCCTTTCTCTGTAAAATATGATTTATTGTAATTTATTATTAAAGTTGTGTTTTTTTGTTAATAAATTTTTTATATACACAGCATAAATAGCGCCTAAATTAACTAGCATTTTTTGATTAGTCTGATTTGAATTTCTGAGCTAAAATTTTTCTAAAAATATCCACAGGTATTATTGAAAAAGCCAGCAAAAAGACCAAGACCCATCCCTTTAAATCAAAAGCAACGCAGTCAAAAATATTCCCTATATATCGAAAAAATTCAATTGGAGTGCTTCCCGAGATGACGATCATTATTTGAATTCCAATTATTATGAATAAAATTACTAGAAAATTAGGATTTTGGTTTAATTTACTAAATATATTCAATTTATCATCCCTGACATTAAAGCCATTAAACAAAGCCATCCAAACAAAAAGCACAAAATATGCGCTATATA
>CADAPX010000042.1 GCA_902789925.1 Oscillospiraceae bacterium
CACAAATATGTTGTTGATGCGATTGAGCTTTGCATATATAATCCCAACATATACATGACTAAAAATGTGTATTGGATTTTGGCGCGCAGGTATGGCGTGACGCGTGCAAGTGTTGATCGCTGCATGAGACATGCTATTGAGGTTGTCTGGAGAGACACCGCTATGGATTGTTTGGCAAAATATTATCCGGATGTCGATAGGGTATATAAAATGAGGCCTTCTGTTGCGGAATTTGTTAGGTGTGTTGCAAGCGATATGAATGAGAAAATTTTTGGTTTGAATAAAAATTTTGAAATGTCTTGACAATTGAATTGTTTTCCTATATAATCATGGGTGTGGGTTGATTTTGTGAATTATTGTGACGAATTGTGGCAAAGCGTGCGCGTTTGGAATTTTGTTTGCGGATGGTTTTTTTAAAAAGCCCATCCAGGGATTGGGGGCATGGAGATGTTATTTGAAAGTTTATCTGGGAAATTGGCTAATGTTTTCAAGAAATTGCGCTCTAAGGGCAAGTTGACAGAGGCTGATGTTAGGCTTGCGATGCGTGAGATAAAGCTTGCTTTGCTTGAGGCTGATGTCAACTATAAGGTTGTTAAAAAGTTTGTTGAGCGTTTAACCGGGCGAGCTGTCGGGTCTGACGTTCTTGAAAGCTTGACTCCAGCGCAGCAGGTTGTTAAAATAGTCAATGAGGAGTTGACTGTGTTGATGGGCGAAAAGGGAAGCTCAATCAACATCCCCTCTAAGCCTCCTTGCGTCTTGATGATGTGTGGACTGCAGGGCAGCGGAAAAACGACGCATTGTGCTAAAATAGCTAAATATTTTTTAGATAAAGGACACAGGCCCCTTTTGGTTGCTTGCGATGTTTACAGGCCCGCGGCTATCGATCAATTAAAAATTGTTGGGGAAAAGGCTGGCGTTCATGTTTTTGACATGGGAAAGTCAGATCCTGTCAAAATTGCCAGCGCGTCCCTGAAACACGCCAAAGATTATGGCCACGATATCGTCATTTTAGACACTGCAGGCAGGTTGCATATAGATAGCGATCTCATGAACGAGTTGCAAAGGATGAGCCAGAGCGTTAATCCTTCCGAGATATTGCTGGTTGTCGATTCCATGACAGGTCAGGATGCGGTTAATGTTGCTGTTGCTTTTAATGAAAAGCTTGATTTAACCGGGGTTGTTTTAACAAAACTGGATGGAGACAGCCGAGGGGGAGCTGCGCTGTCTATAATGGACGTTTTGGGCAAGCCGATAAAGTTTGTTGGCGTTGGCGAAAAGCTTGGCGATTTGGAGCTGTTCCAGCCGGATAGGATGGCCTCAAGAATTCTTGGAATGGGGGATGTTTTAACTCTAATAGAAAAAGCTGAGAGCAACATAAAGGCCAGGGATGCTGAAAAAGTTGCAAGAAAGATTAAGGAAAATAAATTTGACATGAATGATCTTTTGGATCAGATGAATCAAATCAAGAAGATAGGGTCTATTAGGGATATTGTTGGAATGATTCCCGGGGTTTCAAGCAAAATAAAAGATGCTGATCTTGAAAATGGTGAGGCTAGGATCATAAAGATGCAGGCTATAATCCTGTCCATGACGCGTTTGGAACGCGAGAAGCCTTCGATGATTGATTCTGGGCGCAAACGCAGGATAGCGGCTGGAAGCGGAACGTCGGTGACGGATGTTAATCAGCTTTTGAAGCAGTTTGATCAGATGCAAAAGATGTTTAAACAGCTGGGCGGACGAGGAAAACGGAAAAAAAGGCGATTGTTTTCTGGTTTTTGGATTTGATAATTTTTTAAAAATATTGTTGTTTTAGAATGTTAATTTTGGGAGGAAAAGTAATGGCAGTTAAGATAAGATTGCGCAGGATGGGCGCTAAAAAAGCCCCTTTTTACAGGGTTGTGGTTGCTGATTCCAGGTATGCTTGTGGCGGAAGGTTTATTGAGGAAATCGGTGTGTATGACCCGTCTAAAAAGCCGTCATTTTTCAGCGTTGATTCTGAAAAGGTTAAGCATTGGCTAAGTGTCGGCGCTCGGCCAACAGACACTGTTAAAAGATTGCTTAAAAGCAATGAAATTTCAAATTAATTTTAGGAGGTTTTTGCTATGGAAAATTTATTGATTGAAATCGCGAAGGGTTTGGTTGAAAACAAGGATGAGGTTAAAGTTTCGGTTGATGAGCCTAACGAAGAAGGACTAATTGTATATCATTTGGACGTTGCAGCTGAGGATAAGGGCCGTGTTATTGGTAAACAGGGAAGAATTGCTAAAGCTATTCGGGTTGTTATGAGAGCTGCTGCCAACCGGCTTGGCAATAAAATCATGGTTGAAATCAGTTAGTTTTTGTTTTGCTTTTTTTGTTGCTTTTGCCTAGGGGTTTTTATGTTATGAAGAAGGTTTTTTTGGAAATTGGCGAGATAGTCGGGACTTGCGGCTTAAGAGGCGAGGTCAAGATAGTGCCTTGGTGTGATGGTTTTTCGGTTTTTAGCGGGTTGTCTCGTTTGTTTTTCGATTCTGATGGAAATATATGTAAAAATATTGAAAATTCTAGGCAACGCAAATCTATGGTTGTTGTGAAGTTTTTTGGAGTTGATTCCCTTGAATCTGCAAAACAAATGCTAAAAAGTGTGGTGTATGCTCGCAGGGATGATATTTTAGTGCCGGATGGAAGACATTTTATTCAGGATTTGGTTGGAATGCGTGTTTATGACGTTGGTGATGGGGCTTTTTACGGAAGGATAGTTGATGTTTTGCAGCCTGGCGCTAATGACGTTTACAGGATTGTCGATGATCAGGGCGTTGAGCGCTTGGTTCCTGTGATAGATGATGTTGTTTTAAGGACTGATTTTGAAAGAGGGTCTGTTTATATCAGGCCGTTGGAAGGTTTGTTTGATGCTTAGGTTTAGTATTGCAACGCTTTTTCCCGATATGTGTGGATCTGTTTTGCGTTATAGTATTTTGGGCAGGGCTCAAAATCAGGGTTTAGTTTCGGTGGAAATTCATAATATACGCGATTTTACCACGGATAAACATAAACGAGTTGATGATATGCCCTATGGTGGAGGAAGGGGCATGATCATTCAGGCGGATCCTATATTTCGTTGTTATGAGTTTGTTCGTTCCGGATTTTCGGGCAAGCTGCGCGTTGTGTATCTTTCGCCACAGGGGAAAACCTTCAATCAAAGAAAGGCTTTGGAGTTGTCGCGGTTTGATGGAATGGTGCTTTTGATATGCGGTCACTATGAGGGAGTTGATCAGCGTGTCCTTGACGAGATAGTTGATGAGGAGGTTTCAATTGGCGACTACATACTAACCGGCGGAGAGTTGTCTGCTTTGGTTGTGGTGGATGCTGTTGTTAGGTTGTTGCCAGGGGTTTTGGCATCTCCTGATTGCTTTGAAAATGAGAGTCATTTTGACGGGTTGTTGGAGTATCCTCAGTATACAAGGCCTGCGGTTTGGCGAGGCAGAAAGGTTCCGGAAGTTCTTTTGTCTGGCAATCATTCCGACATAAAAAGCTGGCAGGACAGAAAGTCATTCGAGGCAACTTTAAAAAAGAGACCGGATATTTTGGCAAATAATTTTTGATTTTATTAGTATATTTTAGGTTTAGTGTGGGGTTATTCATATGTGTCGTAAAGAAGTTGTTGTAAAAAATAAAGTTGGGCTTCATTCCAAATTTGCCACTTTTTTCACCAAAAGGGCCAATGAATTTCGATCTTCGATTTGGCTTGAGAGGGATGATCGGCGTGTTAATGCTAAAAGTCTGTTGGGTGTTTTGTCGATCGGGGTGGTTGCTGGTGATAAGGTGGTGATTGTTGCGGATGGAAATGACGAAGACAAGGCGTTGTCGGTTTTGGTTGAGTTGATTGAGAGCGGATTTAAAAAATAGGGAGAACGCGTGAGTGATTTGGCCTGGTTTTAGTTTTATTGGGTTGAATTTTTTGCTTTATGTAATTTTGCTGTGTTGTGATATATAAAAAATTGTTCATGTTTTAACAAAAATTTTACAAGTGTTTAAAATTTCTTGATATTTTATACATAGTATGCTAATGTTGTTGAAGCCCTTGAAGCGCTGGAATTTGGAGAAATTTCGGTGAATGATGATTATGCCAAAGATTCAACTCCACATGGCCTAGGCATTGCAGTTGGAAGTAAGAATATTAGTAATATATTATCTGCCAATGAGTTTTAAGTATGTTTGGCATGTCTTATAGACGAAGATCCCAATAAAGACATATATTTGAATCAAATGAGAAATATTACATATAATTTTTGAATTAATATGAGTTTAAATAATTTATATGAATAAAAACTTCGCGTTTAGGGCGTGGAGTTTTTTATTTTGGCAAATTGCACAAAAATAATATCATATATTTGTTAACGTATACGAAATTAAATAAAAATGTATAAATTTTATGTACAAATAAATAATTTTGTGATATAATTAATAATATATGCAAGTATTTGTATATATTATTAATATTTTGATAGGGGGGAGATTAAAATGAGCAGATTATTTAAGACATCAATTTGTTATTTATTATCTGTCATTATATCTTTGACTCAAGTTTTGACAATATTTTTTGGAGGGGAGGTTAAAGCTGCGTTTTATATCAAGCAAGGCGGCTTGAATAGTTGTTGTTTTGAGCAAATTTCTGGAACTTTTCAAAAAAGCAATCAATATTTTAACCGGTTTGCGTATGTATATAGCGATAAATATTTTAAAAATTCTGCAAGTGAATATAACCCCGCTCTTGCAACTATGTCACTTTGTTTAGATATTTCTTCTTTTTCACGCAAAGACACCAAATATAATAGAATAAATTATAAAAATCAAAGTAAAAACGTGAATTTATTGCTGAGAGAATTGGGGTTTAAAGACGTTAGGGTTAACTCGGATTTTAGAAAAAAGCCGAATCCTAAAACAATAGGTGTTGCGACTGGACACAAAAAAATAAATGTGTGTGGAAAATCATACACCTTAATTCCAATAGTTATTCGAGGGGGATATTATGGACTTGAATGGGCAAGTAACACGCTTACTGGCGCAAAGGGAAACCATGTTGGCTTTAGTTATGCTGCAGATAGTGTTAAAAAATTTGTTGATGAATATATTAATAAGACGAATGATATTGAAGGGAATATAAAATTTTGGATAGTTGGATATAGCAGGGGAGGCGCAGTTGCTGGACTGGTTGGTAAATTATATAATGATTATTGTGATATATGTGAGCAAGAGGCGGATTTTTTCAACTATAACAAAAATATATCAATCAATAAAGATGATATCTATACATATACATTTGAATCACCTAAAGGACTTGACATTTCGAGTGATGACTTTAGTGGAAAATATTCGAATATTCATAATATAATTAATGATGATGATTTTGCGACAAAGCTTGCGGTCAAATGTTGGGGGTTTGCAAGGCCCGGCGTTGATCATAAGCTGCTTAATGGAAAAAAGCAGGAAGACATTTGCCGGGTTAAAAAAATTTTGTCGCTCATGTGTGTTAATGTTTATGGCGATTCCGGCGTTGAATATAAGGCTGATCGGTTTAAGACGTATGGATTTAACTGGTTTTCTGAAAATATAAGCACTCAGTCTAAATTTTTAGATGAATTTCTCAAAATGTTTGCCAGTTGTTTATTTGATGGGCGAAATAATAATTTTAAGACTTTTTTTAGAAAAGATGTGAAGGGTTTGAGAATGGCATATTTTAAGCATGAGCAAACAATTTCTCGCTTAGCTGAGCTTTTGCTTTCGGATGAAGACTTTATTAGATCGATAGGCTCTGTGCTCAACAAAAAATATTCAAAATTTGATCTGTTTTTCAAGGCAGTTTTCAGCAATTCTGCATTAAAAAATAGCGTTATGGAAATTTGCGACGATGTTTTTGCGGAATATAATTTAAAAGCCGATCCTGAAAGCAAAATTGGCGAACAGGAGCTGAAAAGTTTAAAAGCTGGAATTGGCGATATGCTAATTTGTTTTAATAAAATCGCAAATTATAGATATTTTTATATTTTTTTAAAAAACCTTGATAATATAGTGTCTTCACACGAACCTGAAATATGTTTGGCAAGTCTTATAGACGAAGATCCCAATAGAGACATATATTTGAATCAGATGAAAAATATAATATATAGTTTTTAAATTAATACGAGTTTAAAATAATTTACATAAACAAAACTTCACGTTTAGCGCGTGGAGTTTTTTATTTTGGCAAATTGCACAAAAAAATGGACGTTATGTGAATAAAAATGTAAAAAAACATAAAAATTTGTTGATATGTATATGCAAGTAAATGCTTTTATGATATAATTAAATATATGTGTATATAGTAGTGTTGACATGGGAGGTTGGGGTTAGTATGCAAAAGAGCGGTTTAGATAATGCTGGGAATGAATTTTTGATTGGAACTTTTCAAAAGGGAACTCAGCGTTTTAATAGGTTTGCGTATGTTTATAGCGACAAATATTTTGAAAATTCTGCGAATAGATATAATGCCAGTCTTGCGACCATGTCACTTTGTCTGACCATTTCGACATATCCGTATAAGACATTTGACAATGGCGCGGTTTGTTATGAAAATCAAAGTAAAAATGTGAATTTATTGCTGAGAGAATTGGGTTTTAAAGACATTAGGGTTAACTCGGATTTTAGAAAAAAGCCAACCCTTCAAACAATAGGCGTCGCGACCGGACATAAAAAAATAGATGTTTTTGGAAAAGCATACACTTTGATTCCAATAGTCATTCGAAGCGTTGGATATGAAGCTGAGTGGGGAAATAATATGCAGGCTGGGCCTAGAGGAAACCACAATGGCTTTAATCGGGCTGCAAATATTGTTAAAAAATTTGTTGATGAATATATTAATAAGATGAATAATGTTGAAGGCAGCGTAAAATTTTGGATAGTTGGATGGAGCAGAGGAGGCGCTGTTGCAGGACTGGTTGGTAAATTATATAATGATTATTGTGATATATGTGAGCGCAAGCAAGGTTTTTCCAACTATAACAAAAATATATCAATAAATAAAGGAGACATATACGTTTATACATTTGCCTCACCCAAGGGATTTCATATCACAAATAATAGACACAGTAGAAAATATTTCAATATACGAAACGTGATTAATGATAATGATTATGTGACGAAGATTCCAGTTAAATGTTGGGGATTTTCTCGGCCCGGCGTTGACCACAGGCTTCTTAAAGGGGGAAAAGAGGCGGATATATGCCGAATGAAGCGAATTTTGTCTAAAATGTGTTTTAAAGTTTTTGGCGATGTGAACATAGACTATAAGGCAGATAGGTTCCGGACATATGGGTTTAGTTTATTCTCCGAAGATATAAGCACCCAGTCTCAATTTTTAGATTGTTTTCTTGAAATGATCGCTAATTGTTTTTTTATTGGCCAAAGCGAAAAATTTAAGAAACGTTTTGGAAACAATATTCATGGCCTGAGAATGGCATATTTTAGATGTGAGAAAACAATTTCGCGTTTAATCGAACTTTGTGTGGGTGATGAAGATTTTAGCAAATCCATGTCGAAGATGTTTAACAAAAGATATTCAAAATTGAACTTGTTTTTTAAAATAATTTTTAGCAAGTCAAAATTTATAGAAAGCGTTCGAAAAATTTGTGATGATATATTTGTTGACTACAATAGAAAGCAAAGCAAAATTGATCCTTCGAGGAAGGTTAGCTCAAAAGAGATTAAAAGTTTAAAGGATGGAATTTGTGATATGCTAATTTATTTTAATAAAATGGCAAATTATAGATACTGGTATATTTTTTTCAAGAATGTTAGTAATATATTATCTGTCCACGAGCCTGAGATATGTTTGGCATGTCTTATAGACGAAGATCCAAAAAAAGATATATATTTGAATCAAATGAGAAATATTATATATAATTTTTGAATTGGTGGATTCTCGGAGAGATTCTGGGAATCCTTTGGTTTGTTATTTTTTTAATATTGTAGTATAATATATTTGTGTAAACGTTGTTTTGATTACTATATTTGAAAATTTGGAGATTGGAATTATTATGAATACTTTAGAAAAATTAAGAAAAAAAGCCCTCAGACTTGCGGACAGTCCGGGAGTATATATAATGAAGGATATTAAAAATAAGGTCATATATGTTGGGAAAGCAAAGGTTTTAAAAAACAGGGTTGTCAGTTATTTTAGAGATATTTCCTCTCAAAACGAAAAGGTTCGAAAAATGGTTGAACATGTCGAAGATTTTGATTTTATACTGACAGATTCTGAATTTGAAGCATTAATTTTGGAATGCAGCTTAATTAAACAACATAGTCCCAAATATAATATTTTGCTCAAAGATGATAGGGGATATCATTATATTAAGATTTCGAGTGGAAAATTTCCCAAAATTGCTCCTGCCATGAAAAAGGTTGATGATGGCGCAAGATATATCGGCCCATATATCAGTTCGTTTGCGGTTAGGCAAGCTGTTGAGGAGGTTAATCGGGTTTTTATGCTGCCGAGTTGTTCGAAAAATTTTGACTCAAACAGGGCAAAAAGGCCGTGCCTTAATTTCTACATAAATCGGTGTGTTGGGGTTTGTTGTGGAAACGTTTCGCGCAGTGAATATTTGGAAATTGTTGAACAGGCCGTTGAATATCTCAAAAAAGGGAGCTCTTCGTCTCTTGAAATGATGAAGAAGCAGATGGAAAAGGCTGCTTGTGATTTGAACTTTGAAAAAGCGATTAAAATCAGAAATAGAATACATGCTATTGAAAAAGCGAATCAATCCCAAAAAATATATCTTAAAGGCGAAGAGGATATGGACGTCATAGCCCACGCAATAGCTGAAGATGTTATTTGTTTTGTTGTTTTGAAATTTCGTCATGGGCATATTGTTGACAAGGATAGTTATATTTTTGATTATGTCGCTGATTTTGACTGCGCTGTTGAAGATTTTATTGCGGGATATTATACTAATAAAAATAATGATGTTGTTAAATTAATCCTAATATCTCATGAAAAATTGGATGTTGAGCTATATTCTGAATATATACGAAAAAAAACAGGAAAATATACTAAAATATTGATTCCAAAAATTGGACAGAGAAAGAAAATACTGGATATGGCTTTTTCGAATGCAACTGAATATTTAGCATCTAAACTAAAATATCAGACAAAAGAGACAAAAGCTCTTCAACAATTGGCTCAGATTTTGAATTTGAAAAAACCGCCTCTGTTGATTGAAGCCTATGATGTATCTAACCTTGGAGACACGGGGATTGTTGGAGGAATGGTTGTTTTTGAGAATGGATTGCCAATAAAAAGACTATATCGCAAATTTAAGATGAAAACGATAAAAATAAGAAATGATTATGCAGCCATGAGGGAGATGATATCTCGGCGAATTGGGCGATATCATGAAGGCCTGGATGAAAGCTTTAAGCGGCTTCCGGATTTGATTTTGATTGACGGGGGGCAGGGTCATGTTGAGGCGGTTCGGGAAATTTTTCAAGAAGAGAATTTTTCTGCTGCATATTTTGGCATGGTTAAAGACAGCCGCCACAGGACCAGGGCGATCAGCTCTTCGGGTGGAGAGATTTCGATAGCATCGTTTAAAAACGCGTTTTTGCTTTTGACTAAAATTCAAGACGAGGTCCACAGATATACCATATCGTATCAAAAAAACGTCAGGAAAAAGACGGCATTTGAGCTCGAATTAACACGAATTGCGGGAATCGGCGAAAAAAGGGCTCTTAAAATTTTAAAGCATTTTAAATCTAAAACTGAGCTTTTAAATTCGAATATCACAGAAATATCTCAAGTTGCAGGGGTTGGCGCCCAAAAAGCAAGAGAGATTCTGAATTTTATGAAAAACATTTGATTTATTAGATTATTTATATTATTTTTTATTCGAGTTGAAAATAAATAAAACACCCTGGGCGACTTTTATGCACGCTCAAGGTGTTTGTAATTATGTATATGTTTGGTTCATCCCATGTTTTGAAAACATGTGTCTTTGGGATTTATACAATTTTGTAGTGATGTTACGTGCCTGTTCAGAACCGAGTTGGTCACATAAAAACTTCTCAAAATCTTCATCCCATCTGCCTCCTTTTTTTTTTTTTTTTCATTCATCCT
>CADAPX010000043.1 GCA_902789925.1 Oscillospiraceae bacterium
TTCAAATTCCCTGCCTCTTTTAAAACTTCCTCAACAAGCGGTATGTGAATGCCTGTGAGATTCAGTTCAACTTCTCATAAAATATCTGACCTCAGACCAAAATTCCCAACAATTACCAATATCCTTGATCGCGTTCCAAAATTAAACAACAAAACCAATCAAAACGCCGCCTGCTCACAACCGACTGTAATATTAAATCCTGTTCAAATTCCCTGCCTCTTTTAAAATTTCCTCAGCAGGCGGTATGTGAATGCCTGTGAGATTCAGTTCAACTTCTCATAAAATATCTGACTCCGAGCCAAAATTACCAACAATTTCAAATATCCTTGATCGCGTTCCAAAATTAAACAACAAAACCAATTAAAACGCCGCCTGCTCACAACTAACTGTAATATTAAATCCTGTTCAAATTCCCTGCCTCTTTTAAAACTTCCTCAACAAGCGGTATGTTCTCCTAAAATATCTGGCTCCGAGCCAAAATTTCCAACAATTCCAAATATCCTTGATCGCGTTCCAAAATTAAACACCAAAGCCAATTAAAACGCCCCTCAATGACGCCAACCTACCACTTGTTGAGGACGGCTTAAAAGCAGTTTGCGCTTGAGAAAAGTTTTAAATATTACAGTTGGTTGTGAGACGGCGGCTCTTGCTCTGGCTTTTTGCGTTGTTTTTTAGAATTTGCCCAATGATATTTGAGTTGTTTGAGGTTTTTGGCCAAAGAATCGGATATTTTAAGAAAAGGTTGAGAGGGGACAAATATAACCCTATCCAAACAAATTTATTTTATATTTTTGTTGTATGGGGCTTGAAAAAATTTTTTTTTGATATATAATGTGAACTATGGTCCTTTGGATTTTTATCTTTAATGTGCGTATGCTGTGCTAAAATTTTAAAACTTGGTTAAATGAATAATTATTTTAATGCGAAAGGCGTTGAATTTTATGAATTTTTCAAACAAAAAAACAATCGATCATTTAAACGTTTCGGGCAGGAAGGTCTTGGTTCGTTGCGATTTTAACGTCCCTTTA
Organism: Oscillospiraceae bacterium; assembly: GCA_902789925.1. GTDB lineage: Bacteria > Bacillota > Clostridia > Oscillospirales > Ruminococcaceae > RUG12519. Next base: position 1,029 of record CADAPX010000043.1, read on the forward strand.
AAAGACGGCAAAATAACCGATGAAAACAGGATTGTTAAATCGATTCCAACAATTGAAAAGCTGATTCAAAAAAAAGCCAAGGTGATTTTGTGCTCCCATATGGGAAAACCTGGCGGAAAACCTGTCCCAGAGCTTTCTTTAGCCCCTGTCGCAAAAAGGCTCTCGCAAAAACTTGGCAAAACAGTCGTTTTTGCTGATGATACTGATGTTGTTGGAAAAAACGCAAAAGCAGCTGTGGATGCTATGAAAGACGGCGATGTTGTTTTGCTCCAAAACACACGCTATCGCAAAGAAGAAACCAAAAATCAAGACAGCTTTAGCGCAGAACTTGCAAGCCTTGCTGAGGTCTTTGTAAATGACGCTTTCGGCTCATCCCACCGCGCCCATTGCTCAACCGTTGGCGTGACCAAATATATCAAAGAATCTGCCATAGGATATTTAATGAAACGGGAGCTAAACTTTTTGGGAAATGCAATCGAAAGCCCCGTTCGCCCGTTTGTTGCAATTTTAGGCGGAGCAAAAATTGAAGATAAACTGAATGTTATTGAAAACCTCATAGACAAGGTTAATGCCCTGATAATTGGCGGAGGAATGTCATACACATTTTTAAAAGCAAAGGGATATAATGTTGGAACTTCCCTGGTTGATGACAGCAAAATTGAATATTGCCAGGAAATGATGGCAAAATCAAGAGCTCGAAAAATTAATTTGATGCTCCCAATAGATAACGTTATGATCGAGAAGTTTCCAAGCCCAATCGACGCCGAAGTTGAAACTAAGATCTGCCCAGCAGACAAAATGGATCCAAATTGGATGAGCGTTGACATCGGGCCAAAAACAATAACACTTTTTTCAAGCGCAGTCAAATCCGCAAGCACAACGATTTGGAACGGGCCTATGGGTGTTTTTGAAAATCCACAACTTGCTGACGGAACGCTTGGCATCGCAAAAGCCATGGCAGAATCAACCGGAACAACAATCATTGGCGGCGGAGATTCGGCAGCTGCAGTCAACACTCTTGGTTTTGGCGACAAAATGACCCACATTTCAACCGGCGGAGGCGCTTCTTTAGAATTTTTGGAAGGAAAAGACCTCCCAGGAGTTGCCTGTATATCCGAAATAGATTAGTTTTTATCATTCCATTTTTTAAGGCTGGTGTTTTTTAACATGAACAAATCAATTAGACGGGCAATCATCGCGGGAAACTGGAAGATGAACAACGATCGAGCTCAAACAGAAAGTCTCATAAAATCGCTTAGGCCCCTGATCAAAAACGCAAATTGTGATGTTGTGATATGTCCCCCATTCACAAGCATCGAAACTGCTGTTTCAAAAGCCTCTGGCAGCAGCATACAAATTGGAGCCCAAAACTGTCACTTTGCCAAATCTGGAGCATACACCGGCGAAATTTCAGCAAATATGCTCAAAGAAATCGGCGTTTCCCACGTGATTCTGGCCCACAGCGAACGAAGGCAGTATTTTGCTGAAAAAAGTTCAACTGTCAATTTAAAGCTTATGTCTGCGCTGGACGCGGGGCTGACTGCGATTGTTTGCGTTGGCGAAACATTAAAGGAACACGAAAGCAAGATAACAACCGAGATCGTCTCCATTCAAACAAAACTTGCTCTCAAAGGGCTTAGAATCGAACAAATGAAAAATGTCATCATAGCCTATGAGCCAGTTTGGGCGATTGGAACAGGAAAAACAGCAACTTCAAATCAAGCTGCTCAAGTTTGTGGAACAATTCGAAAAACGGTTGAGCAAATTTTTGGATCGAGTGTTTCGCAAGCCTTGAGAGTGTTATACGGCGGATCTATGAACCCAACCAACTGTGAATGTTTGCTTTCAAAGGACGACATAGACGGAGGCTTAATTGGCGGAGCGTCTTTGAAACCGGCTGATTTTTCTGCAATAATCAACTTCGCTTGCAAAATTAAACGCAATGTGTGAGTGTCTTGCAGATTCAATAAAACTTTGGAGGATTTAGATATGGCAAAAAAGCCTTTGATTCTTGTCATTTTAGACGGATTTGGCGATAGTAAAGAAGAATATGCAAACGCAATAGTTGCGGCTAAAACTCCAAATATAGACAAAATTTTTAAAAATTGCCCAACCACCCGCATAGACGCGTCCGGACTGGCTGTTGGGCTTCCAAAGGGGCAGATGGGAAATTCCGAAGTTGGCCACACAAACATCGGAGCAGGAAGAGTTGTCTATCAAGACCTAACTCGGATAACAAGAGCAATCCAAAGCGGCGAGTTTTTTAAAAATGAAGTTTTAATCCAAGCGATGCAAAACTGCAAAAAAAACTCTTCAGCTCTTCATATTATGGGCCTTTTGTCCGACGGCGGGGTCCACAGCCACCTAGCCCACCTTTATGGCGCCATTCAAATGGCAAAAAATTTTGGCCTACAAAACGTATATGTCCACGCATTCACAGATGGCCGTGACGTTTGCCCAACCTCTGCGCTCAACTTTTTGAAAGACTTGGAGCAAAAGATTGAGCAAATTGGCGTTGGAAAAATTGCAACTGTTTCCGGGCGATACTATGCTATGGATCGCGACAACCGGTGGGACAGGGTTGAAAAAGCGTATATGGCAATTGCAAACGGCGTCGGCCAAAAGGCAAAAAGCGCAGTTGAAGCGGTTAGATTGTCATATCAAAACAACATAACAGACGAATTCGTTGTCCCAACGGTTTGTGTTGAAGATGTGTCGGTTAGCCCAAGTGACAGCGTTATATTCACCAACTTCAGGCCGGATAGGGCTCGAGAATTGACCAGGGCCTTTGTTTGCTCTAATTTTTCTGGATTTGACCGAAATGGCGGCGCTTTGAAGCCATTTTTCGTGTGTTTAACGCAATACGACGAGACCATAAAAAACGTTCACGTTGCGTTTAAACCTCAAACCTTGGAAAACACATTTGGTGAATGTATATCAAATCAGGGTTTAAGTCAATTGCGAATTGCCGAAACTGAAAAATATGCTCACGTCACCTTCTTTTTCAACGGCGGGAGGGAGGAAAAATTCGAAAATGAAGATCGAGTTTTGATAAAGTCTCCAAACGTCGCAACATATGACTTAAAGCCCCAAATGAGCGCATATTTAGTCACGGATGAGGTCATTAAAAGGATAGAATCGAAAAAATATGACGTTATTATTTTAAATTACGCTAATTGTGATATGGTTGGCCACACTGGCATTTTTGACGCAACCGTCAAAGCAGTTGAAGTTGTTGATGAGTGTGTTGGAAAGGTGTTGAAAGCAACAGAAAAAGCAAATGGCGTTATGATTATCACCGCGGACCATGGGAACGCTGAAAAGATGCTTGACGAAGAAAACAAACCATTCACCTCACACACAACAAACCCAGTCAAATTTGCAGTTGTTGGATATGCCTGTGAGCTCAGAAAAAACGGGGGCAAGCTTGCTGACATCGCCCCAACAATGCTTGATATACTTGACATGGAAAAACCCGCCCAAATGACGGGAAAATCTTTAATTGATTCTAAAAATTTATAATATAGGAGTTGTTTTTTATGTATTGTAATAAATGTGGGAGACAATTTGAAGGGAACTTTTGCCCAAACTGCGGAGCAAGCGCTCAAAACACATATCACAACCAAACTCACGTCCACATAAACTTTAACGAACAATATAGCGATCGAGACTGGCTTGTAACCCTGATCTTGAGCATTGTTCTCGGCGGCTGTGGAGTTCACAGGTTTTATTGCGGCAAAATCGGAACGGGAATTATTTGGTTTTTAACCGGAGGATGTCTTGGCATTGGATATATAATTGACGTTGTGACGATAGCCCTGGGCAATTTTAGAGATATTAACGGTAAATTAGTTCGAAGAGAAAACACAAGGCTTGGGTGATTTATAGTGCGAGTATGCTGCGCTTCGAGGCATTTGGGAGCGTTTGTTGCAGGGCTTATGGCAACGGCATTTTTGGGGTTTGATTTTTTCTATATTCCTTTCATTGTCCTCATTTTGGGGTTTGTTGCTTGCCTTGTTTTGAAAAAATTCATTCCCTTTAAAAAGCTGTGGCTTTTATTTTTAGCCGCAGCTGTCGGCTCACTTTGTTTTTGCTTTCATGCTATTTTTGTATATAACCCAGCAGTTGAATTTAAATCAACAAGTCAAAAGGTCGTTGGAACGGTTGCTGAAATGACCAATTATGAAAATAAAAGCAATTGCTACATACTCCGCGTATCAAAAATTGGAGACAGACAGTTTTTTATCCCTTTCAACATAAAAATATACACTAAATATGAAATTGACTGCGATTATGGTGATGAGATATGCGCGCAAATGTTTCTTTCAAGCCCTTCAAGCCAAAACCAATCCATCATATTCAACTCAAATGTCGCTAGATGCACCTATCTTCAAGGAAGGTTTGAATCAGAAGACGAAATTCAAATAAGTCGAAAATTTGATGTTTTAGCGCCATTTTTGCGCCTGCGAGACAGACTTGAATCCTCAATATGCAAAACGGTTAAATCTCCTCAAAACGCTGTGGTTAGTGGGATTGTGCTTGGTCGAAAAAGTCAAATTCCGTTTTCAATAAGTCGCGCCATAGATCGCTGCGGCCTCAGTCATATTTTTTCAATTTCAGGCCTTCATATTTCAATTATATCAACATTTTTGATGTGCTTTTTCAAATTTATAAATATGTCGAAAAAAAACCGCATTTTTAGTTTGGGGATGTGTCTAGTATCGTTTATTACCATTGTTGGGTTCACGCCTTCCGCAGTTCGAGCCTCAATAATGGCCATCGCTTCAGCATCTGCAATTCTTTCCGGCAAAAAGACAAACAGGCTCAAAAATTTGTTACTTAGCGCTTCGATCATTTTATTTTTCTCCCCGACGTCGGCGGTTGGCCTGTCATTTCTTTTGTCATTTTCCTCCTGCGCCGGCATACTGTTGTTTTCCCAAAAAATTGAAATTTGGATTCGCGATAGGCTGGGTTGGTTTGAAAAATGGGAGCTTGCGGTCATTGAGCTGTTTTCCGTTTCAATTTCAGCAACCATAGCCTCGGCGCCGTTTTTGATTTTGGCTTTCGGGAAGCTGTCTTTAATATCCCCGCTTGTTAACATTTTGTTTGTCCCTCTTGTTCCTGTTATTTTTGTCCTAGGCGCTTTTGCTGCGTTTTTTGGCCTGTTTTACTATGACATTGCCCGCTTTTTTGGCTATCTTTGTGAAGGCCTATGCGCAGCTTTGCTGAACGTTGTAAAAATTCTGTCTGAGCTTCCGTTTTGCTATATTCCCGCCAACTATGGATATGCCCCTTTTATCGTCATTGGGCTGGTTTTGGGCGTTTTATTTACGGTTTTTTTGAAAAATAAGCCAGCGACTAAAAGTGTTGCAATAATTTGTTGCGCAAACCTAGCTTTGATCCCAGTTTGCTCCCATATCATCACAAAATCAAACGCAGTAAGTGTTATGGTTGTTGGAAACGGCTATGGATCAAGCGTAGTTATCGATGGCGACGGGAAAACAATTGTTATAAACTGCGGAGGGGGAGCTCATTCCGGGCGCAGGTTATGCCAATTTTTAGACAGCAAAGGAATCCAAAACATCGACGCTTTTGTTTTCACCTCAATAAAAAATAAGCATGTTGCTGGCGCATCCGAAGCCATTGAAAATCTGCCTGTTTCGTGTATAATCCTGCCAGAATCAGCCAGATATAGCATTTTGCCCAAAATAGCATCTCAAAAAAACATTGATTTTGTCTTTATTGACGATTTGCATATTGAAATTTCATCCGCAAACATAGACGCCATCTCCAAAAATAATTCAACTGTTTTGTCAATAACAATTGATGGAGTGAACTTTGTATATTCAGAAAAAGCCGAATCTGTCGAACAAACTGACGATTGCGGATATGTGAATGTTGCAATTCTAGACGGAAAATTTTCGAGATGGCCCTCCAATTTTTCCCCAGACCATACACTTATTATTGGATCTGGCGAACAAAGTTCTGAAAACATCCACGTCGCCCCGCAAAACGCGATAAGTGAATTTGTCGTTGAAAACGGCAACATGCGCAAAGGGGGGCTTTGAAATGGCGTCAAATAATGAACAAAAACTTCAAGAGGATCTCAACCAATCGAATTTTTTAAATTGCTATCTTTTTTATGGGAAAGAGCAGTTTTTAATCAAAAAATATGTTAAAAAAATGACCGACATGCTTGTTCCCCAAAAAGCAAGATCTTTCAACTATATCAGGTTTTTCCAAGATGAATTTTCTTGGGAGGATGTTGAAAATATATCACAAATGGTTCCTGTTTTAAGCAAAAAGAGAATTATCCTGCTTGATGGAATATATGTTAATAAATTAATAAAAAATGATATTGATATAATAAAAAAGACATTAAAAAACATTTCCCAAACAACTGTTATAATTATGACTATAGCTGATCCGGAAGCAAATCTGAAAAACAGCGCAAAACTCAAACAACTAAACAACATTTTCTCAAAAATCGGGCGAACTGTTGAATTTGCGCCGCGTCTTAAACCCGAAGCGATAAAAATCCTCGCTGAATATGTTAAAAAGCAAAGAGGGAAAATATCTAAACAAAATCTAAAATTTTTGATTGAGCGTTGCGGCAATGACCTTGAAAATTTAACAAATCAGCTGGACAAAATCCTGGCTTTTGCGCAAGAAAGGGAGATCGAAAAATCAGACATCCTCCTTTTGACCACGCCATCAATTGAAAATTCAGCCTTCGACATAACAAAATGTATACTTCAGGGAAAAACAAAAAATGCATTAATGATCCTTGACAATTTGCTTTCTGCCCAGATTCCAGTTTTTGCGATTATGGGGGCGATAAACATGTGTTTTGTCGATTTATACAGGGCAAAATGCGCAAAACTTGCCGGAAAAAATGAGCAAGCAATTCTTGATTTTTATCAGTATAAAGGCAAGGAATTTAGGATAAAAAACGCCATGAGAGATTGCTCAAAATATTCCGCGGCAAAGTTGAAAAGATGCATCACTTTGCTTTCGGATTTGGATCTGGCGCTGAAAACGACTTCTCTGGAGCCAAAATGTTTGATTGAGAAGGCCATAATTTCAATGATTCAGGATGTGTATTAAAAAATGATAACATTAAAGCAAGCTGTTGTTGTTGAGGGAAAATATGACAAAATTAAGATATCTTCGTTTATCAAAGCAATAATTATCACAACTGATGGATTTGGGATTTTCAAAAACAGATCCAAACGAGAATTCATCCAAAAATTGGCCGAAACAAATGGCCTAATAATTTTAACCGACAGCGACCACGCAGGCCAAATCATTCGAAACCACATCAAATCCTTTGTCAAAAATGGCAGGATATATAACGCCTATGTCCCGCAGATTTTGGGAAAAGAAATCAGAAAACCAGCGCCATCTAAAGAAGGAATTTTGGGCGTTGAAGGGCTTGAGAAAAAAATAATAATAAAGGCGCTTGAAAAAGCTGGTGTTTTTCAAAGTGAAATAAAATCCCAAAAAATAACAAATATAGACCTCATGGAAGCCGGGCTTTTGGGCGGGAAAAACAGCAAACTCAAACGTCAAAAATTTTTAGCCCAACTAAAATTACCAAGCTTCCTGTCTTCTAAACAATTGCTGAACTTTTTGAATATATCACTTGAGCGCGAAGAATTTAACAAGCAAATCAAAATTCTCAACAAAAGGAGCAAATAAATGGAATTTACCCGTGTAATATTTTTATTTTTTATTTTTCCTGTGTTTTTTTTAATATATTATCTTATTCCAACTAAATTTAAAAATTTTTTTATTTTACTGACAAGCCTGTTCATTGTTTTTTGGAGCTCGCCCGTTCTTTCCTGGTGTATGATATTTTTCACTTTATTAAACTTTATTCTTTGCAGATATATATATTCATCAACTTTGAACAAACCAAAAAGAAATTGTGCTTTTTTATGTGCTATATTCATAAATTTGCTGGCCTTTGCTCTTTCTCTGGTTTTTGATCTAAATAAATTCATGTTTTTTGAGCAAAAATTGATTGTTTGGGCGATGATTCCTCTGCTTGTTTTATCAAACACATCCTATATATTAGACGTATACACCAAAAAATGTATCCCCTCAAAAAATATAATCGATTATTTTACATATATTTTTATGTTTCCAAAATTGTTTTTAGGCCCACTGACTTCATACCACAAAATTGAGAATCAGCTAAAAAATAGGCACGTTACATGGCAAAAAATTGCAGATGGAATAATTCTAACAATAATCGGTCTGGCAGAAATTTGCATTTTGGCAGGCGGAGTTTTGGAAATTCAAAAGCTGGTTTTATATCAAAATGTTTCAAACATATCCGCTTTTACCGCTTGGGTTGGTGCTGTTGCGATGTTTTTCAACATATATTTTAATCTTGCCGGGTATGCAAACATGGCAAGGGGGCTTGGAAAAATGATTGGCTTTAAGCTCCCATTCAACTTTCACTGTCCAATATCTTCAAATAGCGTCACAAATTTCTTTGAAAGATGGAATATATCTTTGTTGTGTTTTATTAAAACATATATCGAGGGTTTTTTAGAGAAAAAATCTAAAATTTTAAACATAGTTATTGGAGGTTTGGTTTATGTGTGGTTTTTTGGAGGGAATATAAATAAATTTGTCGCGGCGATATATTTTATACTCATATTAATTTTGGAAAATCTCGTTTTATTTAAGATATGGAAAAAAATTTCTCTTGTCATTAGAAAATTCATAACATTTATTTTAGTTTTGATTGGAACTGTTTTCATAGCAACAGACTCGCTTTGGGACAGTTTAACATATATTGGGGTTATGTTTGGCTCTAATGGAGTTTTTCTTGACAAATCAACTGCTATTTTAATATCGTCATTCATCTCAACTTTTGGGTTGTGTTGGATTTTTGCAAGCAAGTTTTTTCAAAATAATTTAGCTAAATTTCAAAAAAAATGTGATAAAGTGTATTATCCTTTAAAGCTTGCGATTATAATTGTTTTATTTGTGTTTTCCTGTGCTTTTTGCTTAAATAACTAAATATTTCACAAATTAAAGAGAGGTTGTTGAAAAAATTGAAGTTTTCACTCATTCAAAGAATATTTATATGCGCATTTTTTACTTTAATAATTATCTGCTCAACATATCTAATCTTGGATTTTTCCTTCTTTAACAAGCGCCAACTGCCTGAATTTAGCTTTCAAAAATTTCTAAAAGGCGAATATCAAGACAGAGTTAGCAAATATTTCGCCGAAAACACCTCGTTGACAAAATCCGCAACATATTTTAAAACACATTTTGACATGTTGGCCGGAAAGTCTTTTATTAATGGAATATACATAAATAAATCATCTTTGATTAAAATTCCCAAATTTCCATCAGCTCAAGACATAAAATATGTCTCTGAAAAAAT
>CADAPX010000044.1 GCA_902789925.1 Oscillospiraceae bacterium
GCCCGCAACTCGCTCACTCCTTTTAACCTTGGCTTTTCATTGGCGTTTTTAAAGGGCTCGGCAATAAAATTGGAGAGAGCTGCATGGCCTATGGTGAGCGGGCGGCGTTTAGATCGGTTTTGTTGTTGTTTTTTTAAGCGTTGTTGAGGATGGCTTTAAATAAATGTGTTTTTTTAATGAGTCCTAATATTTTCAGCAAAAAAATTTAAGGGACAAAAATAACCAAACCCTAATAAACCAAATTTTTGATCCAAACGCTAAAAAATCATTGACAAAATTTATTTATAATTTTATAATGTTAGCTAGTGGTTTTTTGAATTTGGCATTGGCCATTCTAGCTGGAGCACACTCACAACACAGTGATTATATCACACGTTACCCCAAAATTGCAAGCAAAACTTCTGATTTTTAAAATTTTTGTTTTTGGGCCAAAATTTATGGCCTGAAGTAATTTATTTTTTATTATGAAAAAATATTTCATTTAGGAGGATATATATTGGGAATTCGTTTAATTGGAGCGGGGATGTATCTGCCAGAATTGGTTGTTGACAATGAAGATTTTGCAAAAATTGTCGAAACTTCGGATGAGTGGATAACAAAAAGAACCGGGATAAAACGACGCCACATTTCTCAAGGCGAATATACATGGGCTATGGGCTTAAAAGCCGCCAAAGACGCGATCAAAAGCGCAAAAATAACCCCGCTTGATCTGGACATGATCATCTTCACAACCGTTAACGCTGATTTTGCATACCCTTCTATGTCGAACGTCATTCAAGGAAAGTTGGGAGCAAGTAATGCGTTCGGAATAGACATATGCTGTGCGTGCGCGGGATTTGTTTATGGGCTGGACATGGCTCAAAGATATATCGACACTGACGAAAATATTAAAACTGTTTTGATTGTTTCTTCCGAAAACATGACTAAATCTGTCGACTATTCCAATCGATCAACCTGCGTTTTATTTGGAGATGGAGCTGGAGCTGTTGTTGCTCAAAGAAGCAATCAAAAAGCATATTCATATCTTGGAGCCGATGGAACTCGAGCTGAGCTTTTATATGCGCATCTATATCCTTCCGGCAACGCATTCACCACAAAAGAACAGGCCCAAGAAAACTCAAAAATTTTTCCAAACGAAACAGGCCGGTATATGTATATGAACGGAAAAGAAGTCTATAAATTCGCGGTTAATGCCATGCCGCTTGCTTTGGAAAAAGCCTGTCAGAAAGCTGGAATTTCCCCAAAAGATCTTGACTATATTATCCCCCACCAAGCAAACATCAGGATCATAGAAACCGCGATGAAGAAGATGGGAGTTGACAAAAGCAAAGTGTATGTTAATATACAAGAAACTGGAAACATATCTTCCGCCTGCATTCCGGTTGGCCTTGCGCAATTGTTTGAACAAAAAAAGCTTTCTCCCGGCAACAGGGTTGGAATGGTTGGCTTTGGTGCTGGCCTGATTTATGGAGCAATAGTTATAACAGTTTGATATATTTTTAATTTAGGAGGAAATTTTCAATATGAATTCTAGAAAAACCGCGCTAGTCACAGGATCATCCCGGGGAATAGGAGCTGCGATTGCCAAAAGACTTGCAAAAGATGGATTTAATGTTGCGGTCAACTGCAGCAGCGAAAATTCCGCAAAGGACAGAGGAAGCTTGGTTGTTAAAGAATGCAAAAATTTTGGGGTCCAGGCCGAGTGTTTTGTTGCGGATGTTTCGAAATATGATCAATGTTCGAATATGGTTGACAGCATCATAAAAAAATTCGATTCTATAGATGTTTTAGTCAATAACGCCGGAATAATTAGAGACAGTCTTTTAATCAGGATGTCGGAAGAAAATTTTGATCTGGTCACGCAAATTAACTATAAAAGCGTTTTTAACATGACCAAGTTGGTTGGAAAATTGATGATGAAGCAAAAAAGCGGCAGGATCGTGAATGTTTCATCGGTTGCGGGAATTTCCGGTAATATTGGCCAATTTAACTACTCTGCGTCTAAAGCGGGGATAATCGGAATGACAAAAACAGCGGCAAAAGAACTTGGGCTTCGAGGGATTTTAGTCAACGCTGTTGCGCCTGGCTGTATCGAGACTGACATGACAGACGGGCTTTCAGAAGATTTAAAAGAAAAAATTAAAGCGCAAATTTCAATTAAAAGGCTTGGAAATCCGAGCGAAGTTGCAGGCGTTGTTAGCTTCCTTTGCGGGCCGGATTCGTCATATATAAACGGCCAAGTCATAGTTGTTGATGGATGTCTTGCAATTTGAATTTAGCGCATTTTTGTTTATATTTCGATAATTTTTGGAGGTATAGAACATGAAAAAAAGACGTGTCGTGGTGACGGGCATGGGAATAAAAAGTTCGATTGGAAACGATTTAAAAACCTATTGGAACAGTTTGAAAAACGGAATTCACGGTATACGTCCCATCGAATTCATAGACACAAAGGACCTTGAGGTTAAAGTCGCTTCATATGACTATGACTTTGACCCGCTTTCATATTTTGACAAAAAGACCATTCGAAAAACCGACAGATTTTGCCAGATGGCTCTTGCTGCCTCAAAAGATGCGCTTGACGGCCAAAATTTGCTTTCGATCCACGACCCCTTTCGCGTTGGCGTCATCTTCAGCAGCGGAATTGGCGGAATTGGAACGGTTGAAAAAGAACACTCAAAATGGCTTGAAAAAGGGCCAGGAAGGGTTTCAGTTTTTTTGATTCCAATGATGATTTCAAACATAGCTGCGGGCATGATTTCAATAGACGCGGGCTTTAGAGGCGATAATATGGACATCACCACCGCCTGCACATCTTCAACCCATGCAATCGGCGAAGCGTTTCGAAAAATCAGGGATGGATATTTGGATGCGTGCGTTGCTGGGGGATCTGAAGCTGGAATCAGCGGCCTGACAATTGCGGGATTTAGCAATATGAAAGCATTAACTAAAACTTCCGATCCAGACAGGGCGTCAATTCCATTCGACAAGCAAAGAAGCGGCTTTGTCATTGGCGAAGGAGCGGCTGCTCTTGTTTTGGAAGAGCTTGAATTTGCAAAGGCAAGAAAAGCCAGAATATACGCTGAAATTTTGGGATATGGCGCAACTGCAGACGCATATCATATAACAAGCCCAGATCCAACTGCAAAAGGCCCTGCAAGATGCTTTTTAAACGCAATTCAAGACGCAGGAGTTACTCCCAGTGACATAGACTATATCAACGCCCACGGAACTTCAACCGGCCCTAACGATCGAATCGAAACAATGGCAACAAAAATTGTCTTTGGAGCTCACGCGTATGACCTGATGATTTCCTCAACCAAATCCATGACTGGCCATATGCTGGGGGCGGCGGGAGCGGCTGAAGCTGTTGCGACGATTTTAGCGCTAAAATTTGGAATTGTCCCTCCAACGATTGGATATTTACATAAAGACGAGGAGTGTGATCTGGATTATGTCACCGAAGGAGCCCGAGAAAAACCCATAAAATATGCTCTGTCGAATTCGCTTGGTTTTGGGGGCCATAACGCAACGATTTGCTTTAAAAAATTTGAAGATTAAAGGGAGGAAAAAGATATGAATGATTTTAATTTTGAGACTAAAACAATTGATTATTTAATAGACCGTGTTGAAAAATCTAAAATAACTAAATTAAAAATTTCATGCCAAGATTTTGAAATTGTCATAGAATCTAATCCTTTTAAAAATAAAGCTTGCCATGTTGTTGAGCCTATGGCGGCCCAGGCTGCCGATATATCCAGGCCTGACGCGAGCCAGTCAATTGAAGATTCAAATCAAAATGTTGTTCGAGCTCCAATCGTTGGAACATTTTACAGCACTCCGGCTCCAGGAAAACCGCCGTTTGTTAGCGTTGGTGATAAAATAAATAAGGGCGATGTGATATATATAATAGAATCTATGAAATTGATGAATGAAGTCAAAAGCGAATTTAGCGGAACTTTGAAAGAAATTCTGGTTGAATCCGGCCAGAGCGTTGAATATGGCCAGCCGATAATGATCATAGAATGAGCGCGCAAGAAAGCCATTAAAAAACAAGAGGTGTTATTTAAATATATGTCTTTGATGAATATTGAACAGATTAAGCAAATTATTCCACACAGAGAACCTTTTTTGCTTATAGACGAAATTATTGAACTTGAACCCGGAAAAAGGGTTTTTGCAAGAAAACATTTAAAAAAAGACGAATCCTGGTTTAGGGGGCATTTTCCAGGGAAGCCGATTCAGCCGGGAGTTTTAACGGTTGAGATGCTTGCGCAAGCGGGAGCAGTTTGTTTGCTGTCTGCTCCTGAAAACAAAGGAAAAATTGCGTTTTTTGGCGGAATAGACAAAGCTCGATTTAAAAGGCCAATTTTGCCGGGAGATGTCGTCGATTTGAATGTTGAGATAATCAAAGTTAAAGGAGCTTTCGGACTCGCAAAGGCGATTGCAACGGTTGGCGAGAAAAAAGCAGTCGTTGCTAAAGTTATGTTTGCTCTTGAAAAATAGTGGCAAAAACTCATTTAAAGGAGTAATATATTAATGTTTGGAAAAGTGCTTATTGCAAACAGGGGGGAAATCGCTGTTAGAATTATTCACGCTTGCAGGGAGCTTGGAATTTCAACTGTTGCGATATATTCAGAAGCGGACAAAGAATCTCTACACGCACAAATTGCAGATGAAGCTGTTTGCATTGGGCCAGCAAAGCCAAAAGACAGCTATTTAAATGTCAAATCAATCATTTCGGCCTGTGAGATAACTGGAGCGGACGCTATTCACCCTGGATTTGGTTTTTTGTCTGAAAACAGCGGATTTGCTAAAATGTGCGATGTGTGTGGGCTGGAATTCATTGGGCCTTCGGCTTTGGCAATGGAAAGTTTGGGAGACAAAGCAAGCGCCCGGCGCGTCATGAAAGAAGCTGGCGTCCCTGTGATTCCCGGGTCTGAGGGCTTGATTTTAGATCTAAGCCACGCTTTGAAGGTTTCTGATGAAATAGGTTATCCTGTTATGGTTAAAGCAACAGCTGGCGGCGGCGGAAGGGGAATTCGCCAGGTTGACTCCCCAAAAGATCTCGAGTCCGCAATACTTGCAGCTCAAACAGAAGCAGAGTCTTTTTTTGGAAATTCCGGAATATATATCGAAAAATTTATTGAAAATCCAAGACATGTTGAAATCCAGATTATTGCGGATAAATATGGAAATGTTGTTCATTTGGGAGAAAGAGACTGTTCGATTCAAAGGAGAAATCAAAAGTTGATTGAAGAAGCGCCAAGCCCAGCGGTTAGCGAAGATGTTCGAAAAAAGATGGGAAGGGCCGCGATTTTGGCTGCAAAAGCAAGTGAATACTATAACGCTGGAACAGTTGAGTTTTTGCTTGACAAAGACGACAATTTCTATTTTATGGAGATGAACACACGGCTTCAGGTTGAGCATGGGATAACTGAGCTTGTGACTGATGTTGATATTGTTAAAAATCAAATCAAGATTGCGGATTCGCAAAAGTTGGATATTTCTCAGGATGACGTAAAAATCAACGGCCATGCAATAGAATGCAGGATAAATGCAGAAATTCCCGAAAAAGGTTTCATGCCTGTTCCCGGGCAGATAAAGGGGCTATATATTCCCTGCGGAAACGGAGTTCGAGTTGACAGCTGTGTGTATTCAGGATATACCGTGACGCCCCACTATGACAGCATGATCGCAAAGGTCATGACCCATGCCAAAACGCGAGATGAAGCAATAGCAAAAATGCGGTGGGCGCTTGCGGAATTCATCGTTGAAGGAATTTCAACCAACATAGACTTTCACTTGTCTTTGCTTCGAAACGAAGATTTTAGGCAGGGAAATGTTGACATCGGGTTTTTAGGCCGGCTTGGATATTGAGCCCAAAATATGCTGGTTTTAGGTTATTTTTGTCCCCTCAATCCTTCTTCCTAAAAATATTAGGATTTGATTAAAAAAACATTTCAAATCAAGCCGTCCTCAAGAGCATTCTCAAAAGACAACAACAAAACCGCTTAAAACGCCGCCCGCTTGCCATGAACTATGTAAGTTAACCCTGCCTTAAAATTCCCAGCTCTTTCAAATCGCCGGTGATAAGCCAAGGTTAAAAAGAGTGAGCGTGCCTAGGGAGCTTTCCTACCGCTTGTTGAGGACGGCTTGAAAAAACTTGGGGGCTCGGGAAGGGTTAATATCACAGTTAGTTGTGAGCTGGCGGCGCTTAATCGGCTTTTGCATTGTTTTTTTTAAAGTTAAGTCAAGGATATGTTAAATAAATAGGGATTTTAGGAAAAGGTTCGGTTTTGGTTATTTTTGTCCCCTTAATCCTTCTTCCTAAAAATATCAGAGTTTAACCATAAAAAAGCCACCCCATTTTAAGCCGTCCTCAAGAGCATTCTCAAAAAATAACAACAAAACCGCTTAAAACGCCGCCCGCTTGCCATGAACTATGTAAGTTAACCCTGACTTAAAATTCCCAGCTCTTTCAAAGCGCCGGTGATAAGCCAAGGTTAAAAAGAGTGAGCGCGTCCAGGGAGCTTGCCTACCGCTTGTTGAGGACAGCTTGAAAAAACTTGGGGGCTCGGGAAGGGTTAATATCACAGTTAGTTGTGAGATGGCGGCGCTTAATCGGCTTTTGCATTGTTTTTTTAAAGTTAAGTCAAGGATATATGAAATAGACGAAAATTTTAAACAAAACGTTGGGGCTTTAAGAAAAAAATTGACTTGGGGACAAATATAACCAAATCTAATCATAAAATATAAAGACAAAAATATGATGGTTGATATTGACAAAATGATAAAATTGTGATATATTCAACGTGACGTTGGCATTTTGCTTTTTTTCAAGAGGGGTGTGGTGTTTTTTTTATGATGAAAGACTTGTTTAAGGTGGTTCGGTCGCGAATTGGAATAGACATCCAAAACCCCGGAAAAAACAAGCTGAATGTTCCGCCGGGGTTGCTTTTTAAATGCCCGAGATGCCAAAGCGCAATTTTCAAAGAAGAATTTGAGCTCGCTGGAAGGATATGCACAAAATGTGGATATCATTCTCGCCTAACAGCATTGCAGCGCCTGGAAATAACAGCTGACAAAGGAAGTTTTATCGAATATGACCAGGGCCTTTCAAGCGTAAACCCAATAAATTTCCCGGGCTATGAAGAAAAAGTTAAGTCTTTGATTCAAAAAACAGGCCTTAAAGAGGCAATAATAACGGGAGAATGTAAAATACGGGGAGAGCAATGCGTCATTGGAATCATGGATTCCCACTTTATGATGGCTTCTATGGGGTCTGTTGTTGGCGAGAAAATTGCGCGGGCGTTTGAGAGGGCGATCAGCAAAAAATTGCCTGTTGTTTTATTCACAGCAAGCGGTGGAGCGAGGATGCAGGAAGGGATTGTTTCGCTGATGCAGATGGCAAAAACTTCTGGAGCTGTTGCTCTTCATTCGGAAGCCGGCCTTTTTTATTGCACTGTCCTCACAGATCCAACAACCGGCGGAGTGACTGCTTCTTTTGCGTCTTTGGGGGATATTATTCTCGCTGAGCCGAAGGTTTTGGTTGGATTTGCTGGCAGGAGGGTTATTGAAGGAACGATTCGTCAAAGGCTTCCTGATGAATTTCAATCTTCTGAATTTTTGCAGGCCCACGGATTTGTTGACATGATCGTTGAAAGAAAGCGAATGAGACATGTTTTATATAGACTTTTGAGATTTCACAAAAAGGAGGCTGTCCCAGATTGGATAAATTGACTGCATGGGAAAGACTGTCTATAATTCGAAATCCTAAAAGACCCAATGCATACGACTATATATCAAACGTTTTTGAACACTACTACGAAATGTGTGGCGACAGGTTATATGGCGATGATCGAGCGATAACAGGAGGAATTGCAACATTTCAAAAGCTCCCTGTGACAGTTTTGGCAACGGTTAAGGGAAAAAATCTTGAGCAAAACAAGGAAGTGAACTTTTCTATGGCTCATCCCGAGGGCTATCGAAAGGCCTTAAGACTTGCAAAACAAGCTGAAAAATTTGGTCGCCCTGTGATTTGTCTTATCGACACTCCTGGCGCATATTGCGGCGTTCAGGCAGAACAGCGCGGCCAGGGCGAGGCAATTGCCAAAAATTTAAAAGAATTCATGAGGCTTCAAACGCCAATAATCGCAATCATCACGGGAGAAGGAGGAAGCGGAGGAGCTTTGGGGCTTGGGGTTTGCGATGAGCTTGCTATGCTTGAAAACGCAGTTTATTCTGTTATTTCGCCCAGAGGAGCTGCAAACATACTCTGGAGAGACCCGCAAAAGGAAAAAGACGCCGCCAACACCATGAAAATAACTTCAAATGATTTGCTGAAATTAAAAATTGCCGATAGAATAATCCCCGAACCAGCAGGCGGGGCCCACAACGACGTCAAAATGGTTTGCGAGAACATCGTCGAATATTTATTTGAAGCTTTGAAAAAAAATTGCAAAAAAAGTCTTGAAAATTTGCTTAAAAGCCGCTATAATAAATTCAGAAGGGTTGGCATGTTTAATGAATAGTTTGAGTTTAGTTAAAACTTTGGGCTGTTTTTTCGACATTCCACATTAATAATAACCAGATTTAAAATTATATTAAATAGGAGGAAATTAGTTATGGTTTTTAATAAAGTTGTTGATATTTTAGTTGATCAGCTGGACGTTGAAAAAGATAAAATTGCTATGGAGTCTTCAATTATTGGCGATCTGGGGGCCGATTCTTTAGATGTTGTTGACCTGATTATGAATTTGGAAGAAGAATTTGGGATTGAAATTCCAGACTCTCGGGTTGAAAGAATGAAAACCGTTGGCGATGTTGTCAGATATATTGAAGAGAATAATTAATTTTTAAATTTTGTTTTATTTTTTTGATTCAGTGGTTTTTTTGTCTCATTAATGGTTGTTTTTTGGTTTTTATTGATTTAGGAGTGCTTTTGCCTTTGAATTGATAAATATATCAATAAATGTTTTATTTAACGCTAAGGAGTATATAAAATGGAGTGGATTGGATTAAATCAATTGCGGACAGCTTTTTTTGATTTTTTCAAAAATAAAGGGCATATGCTTCTTGGAAGCTATCCACTTGTTCCCAAAAATGACAACAGTTTGCTTTTGATAAACTCCGGGATGGCGCCGATGAAAAATTGGTTTTTGGGCAAAGAAACGCCCCCGAGCAGAAGGATTGTGACGTGTCAAAAGTGCATTCGAACTCCAGACATAGATCTGGTCGGCCAAACTGCCAGGCACGGGACATTTTTCGAGATGCTTGGCAATTTTTCTTTTGGGGATTACTTTAAACACGAAGCGACAAAATGGGCTTGGGAATTTGTTACTTGCGTCTTAAAAATGCCGCAAAACAAACTATATGTGACGGTATACGAAAATGATGATGAAACCTATAACATATGGAAAAACGACATCGGAATCAGTGAAGATCACATTTCGCGGCTTGGCAAGGAAGACAACTTTTGGGAGATTGGCTCAGGGCCATGCGGACCGTGTTCTGAAATATATTTCGATAGAGGAGAAAAATTCGGATGCGGGCGCAAGAATTGTGGGCCAGGATGTGAATGCGATCGGTTTGTTGAATTTTGGAACCTGGTTTTTTCGCAATTCGACAACGATGGAAACGGGACATACACCCGCATGAAAAACCCCAACATAGACACCGGCATGGGGCTTGAGAGGCTTGCCTGCATTATACAAGGAGTTGATAATCTGTTCGAAGTTGACACTATCCGCGAAATTTTGGCGCATGTTTGCGAGATTGCGGAGGTTAGATATGGAGAATCTTTAAAAAATGACGTTTCCATACGCATAATAACCGGCATATAGAAATGGCAAAAAATTAGGGATAGATTCGCAGTTTTTAGGTAATGTTGCGCAAACAGTTGCAGAAAAAAATCGAGAAGCATATAAAGAACTGGAAACAAATCTAAAATATATTAAACAAGTCTTATTTAATGAAGAGACAAGCTTTGAAAAAATTCTTGACAGGGCCACTGGCATGTTGATGGATCTGATTAAAAAGGCTGATTCAACTGGATGTAATAAAATATCAGCTCAAGATGCTTTCAAACTCTGCGACACATATGGCTTGCCGTTTGACATGCTAAAAGATGTTGCGCGTGAAAAAGGCGCTAGGGTTGACGAGAACGGATTTTGGGAGTTGATGAAACAGCAGCAGGAAAGGGCAAGAAACGCAGCCTGTTCCAACAAAATCGGCTGGAACAAGTCTTCGTTTAAACTTTTCGATTCTCCAACGAAATTTTTGGGATATGATTGTTTGAAATGCAGAGCAAAATTGTTGCATATTTTCAAGGATGGTCAAGAATTAAATGAAGCAGTCGAAAATCAAAGAGTTGATTTAATTTTTGATCAAACGCCATTTTACGCTCAAAGCGGCGGCCAAATCGGAGACAGCGGGACAGCAAATTCGGATGGCTTTTGTGCAAATATAACAAATTGTGAAAAGCTTTCGACGGGTCAATTTGTGCATAATGCGCTAATAATTTCTGGCAACGTGAAAAAGGGGCAAACCCTGAATTTGGGCGTTGACAGGCTCAAAAGAGAGGCCATTTCCAGGAACCACACCGCTGCGCACATTCTCCAGGCCGTCTTGATCGATGTCCTTGGAAGTCACGTTCATCAAGCAGGCCAGCTTATCGACCCGAATAAGGTCCGGTTTGATTTCAACCATTTCGAGGCTTTAACAGATTCAAATATTGCTGAAATTGAGCGAAAAATTAATGATGTGATTCTTGGCGCAAATTCAGTTGAAACTCGGGAAATGAAGAAGGAACAAGCTCAAAAATTGGGAGCAATCGCGCTGTTTGGAGAAAAATATGGCGATTGGGTCAGGGTTGTTAAAATTGGAGACCTTTCTATGGAATTTTGCGGCGGAACCCATGTTGATAACACCGCAAAATTAGGACTTTTTAAAATCATGTCCGAATCCTCGGTTGGGTCTGGAATTCGCCGAATTGAAGCAAAAACAGGTTATGAAGTGTTAAAATATATAAATTCATTGGAAAATATTTTAAACAAGACATGTGAATGCGTTAAAATAAAAAATAAATTTGAACTTTATGAAAAAATATATAAATTAAGCAATGATTTTAAAGACTTCTGCAAAAAAAATGAAAATCTAAAGTTAAATCTTGTTGAGCAAGAATTTTGTCAAACGCTCAAGGATTCATCTCAAAAGATTAAAAATTTAGACTGCGTTTTGTTTAAAACCAACAAATTAAATGGAAAATCATTAAAATCTTTTGGTGATTTTGTCAAATCTGAAAGTCCAAATATCGTCGCTGCGATATGCGCGACGTGTGAAAAAAAATCAACTTTAATGGTTGTTTGCGGAAAAAATGCGGTCAAAAGTGGAGTTAATGCTGGAAAGGTGGCTCGAGAATTGGCAAGTATTGCTGGCGGAAAGGGCGGAGGAAGAAAAGAATTGGCAATGGCCGGCCTTCCAAGCGCTGGGTGCGTTGACTTAATCCACGAGGAATTTATTAAATTTGTCAAAAATAATATAGTATAATATAAATTTTACTTTGGGAGGTTAAATATGGATTGCATTTTTTGTAAAATAATTAACAACGAGGTCCCCTCGGACAAAATATATGAAGATGAGCAAGTTTTAGTTTTTGGCGACACAAATCCCCAAGCGCCGGTTCATTTTTTGATTATACCTAAAAAGCACATAAAAAATATCAGGGAAGTTTCAAAAGATGATCTGCAAATAATTTCTCATATTTTTGACGTTATTCAAAATATTTCGGATAAGTTGAATTTAGATGACGGGCTGCGAATTGTGAATAATTGTGGAGAAAATGGAGGCCAAACTGTTAACCACCTGCATTTTCACGTCCTGGCAGGAAGGGCGCTTGGCTGGCCTCCGGGTTGAGAAAAAATCATTTTAGAGAAAACGAGAGTATATAACAGCATATTAGAAAATAGAGAAGATAATTATTAAAATCTAAAAAAACTGTTGACAAAATTTATTTATGCGTTTATAATTATATAGTAGTTGTTTGTTTGTCGAATATTTGACTTATTTTAAAAATTTTTATGGAGGAAAAGAAACATGTCTACTACGATGGCAAAACCTGAGACAGTTCAGCGAAAATGGTTTATTATAGACGCCGCTGGAAAGCCTCTTGGTCGGGTTGCGGCCAAAGCGGCCTCGATGCTTCGCGGAAAACACAAAGTCTGCTTCACTCCGCATGTTGACTGTGGAGACCATATAATCATAATTAATTGCAAAGACGCAGTTTTGACTGGAAAAAAGTTGAATCAAAAGGTTCATTATTGGCATACGGGCTGGATTGGCGGAATAAAAGAAATAAAATATGATAAATTGATGAAAACCAGGCCAACCAGGGCGATGACCTTGGCGGTTGAAGGAATGCTCCCCAAAAATTCGCTTGGAAGAAAGATGGCAAAGCGCCTGCGTGTATACCCCGAGAGCAAACATGATAACGCTGCGCAAAAGCCTGAAATTTGTGAGTTTTAATGGAGGAGGTTGAAAAATATGTATGATTCAAAACCGTATTACTATGGAACCGGCAGGAGGAAAAGTTCTGTCGCAAGGGTTCGGTTATATGAAGGCTCCGGCAAAGTGACCATAAACGGCCGCGACATTGACGATTATTTTGGGCTTGAAACTTTGAAATTGATTGTTAATCAGCCGCTTGATTTAACTGAAACCTTAAAAAAATTTGACATCGTTTGTAATGTTGGAGGAGGCGGCGTGACGGGGCAAGCGGGGGCTATTCGCCACGGAATCTCAAGAGCTTTGTTGGTTTTTAATCCGGAGTTTCGATTGATTTTAAAAAGAGCTGGATTTTTAACGAGAGATCCGAGAATGAAAGAGCGCAAAAAGTATGGTCTCAAAGCAGCACGTCGGGCGCCTCAATTCTCCAAGCGTTAAAAATTTGGACGGCCAATTCAAAAAAAGCAGGAGGTTCCTTGTTCTCTCTGCTTTTTTGGGGTTGGTTTTTTTAAAAAATATGCGTCTCTTGCTCATTCATTTTTCTGGAGGCTTATAATTTTCAGCCAAAAATGGAACAGTCCACTCAGGAACCCAACACCTATTAGGAGATCCAGGAGTCCACTCAGGAACCGGACACTTATTAGGAAATTCAGGAGCTGGCTGTGGTTTCGCATTTACACATGGATTGCCGTAGGCGGGAACGCCATACGGACTAGGAGCGCGCTTATTTACTTGATCATTTCCCCCTGCAATGCGGCTTAATTTTTCATCACTCAAACCTTGGATCGGTTCAACTTCAAAAACGATTTTTTTATGGCACGTCAACCTATACGGAATTTTCTCGCCAAATTCTTCCTTGATTGCTTGTTTTGCGTCTTTTAAAAGTTTCTCTTTAAAATCTGGATCAATTTCTGCTTTTTTCAAATATTTTTGTAAATTTAACATGATTAACACACACTCCTTTCAAGTGTTTAAAAAATTTTAATTATTAGTGAATTTTAATCCACTGTCATAATTTTAACATTTTTGGTTCATTCTGTCAATGCGATTTTACTATATTTGTATAGTTTCACAAATATTTTGTTAATTTTGTAAATATATTTGTGCTTTTATAATAAATTATGTGATACATATTTTTTAACATTAATTTCTCCAATTTTAATTTTTAAAAATTTTGAAATAGTGTTCAACTCAAAAAAAGCAGGAGTCCTTTTTGGCGTTTCCTGCTTTTTTTAAATATTACCGCCACCGCCGTCGCGGCTGGTGCGTTGTATGTCCCGTTATATATATCCCGCCATCTTCTCCTCTAATAAGGGAAACATTATGGCGTGCTCCCAATTGGCTTCGATTTGGAATCGATAGAGGGTCTCGACCAGGCTCTATAACGTCTACGTACGATATGGATCCCGTGGATCCGGAAGCGGGGGAAGGTAGGTGAAATGTTACATCATAAATTGCTGGATTAGGGCCAAAAAACCAATCCTCATCAAAAGGAATTAATGTAGGATTTAGACTTCCTCCAGCAACACTAATTGCATCGGTATCCGACAAACTATCCATTTCTTCAACTTCAAAAACGATTTTTTTATGGCATGTCAACTTATACGGAATTTTCTCGCCAAATTCGTCTTTGATTGCTTGGTTTGCGTCCTTAAGAAGCTTCTCTTTGAAATCCGGATCAACCTCGGCCTTGCTTAAATACTTTTGTAAATTTAACATGGTCAACACAC
>CADAPX010000045.1 GCA_902789925.1 Oscillospiraceae bacterium
AGCTCATATTGTTCAAAAATTTTTGGCAAATCTTCTTCAGTTATCGCATATTCACAGCTTGAATCGCAAACAACCGGCTCAACCGAAATCTGATCAAATCCGCAATCGTTAATATGCAAAACATCTTTTAAAAAGTCAAGGTTATATTTTGTGAAAGTTCCTCGAACGTAATAATCTTTGTCTTTTCGCCCCTCAACCAGCTTTAAAAATTTCGGCAATATCAAGTCATATGACCCGCTCCCATCAACACGCCTGCGAACCCGATCATTGACTTCCCTTCGCCCATCCAACGACAAAACAACATTGTTCATGTGATGGTTTATGTATTCTATCTTTTCATCATCAAGCAAAACGCCGTTGGTTGTTATTGTGAAACGAAAATTTTTGTTGTTGTTTTTTTCACGATTTTTTGCATACTCAACTGTTTTTTTAACGACATCAAAATTCAAAAGAGGCTCTCCGCCAAAAAAATCAACCTCAAGATTCCTTCTTTTCCCCGAATTTTCTATCAAAAAATCTATGGCTTTTTTTGCAACCTCAAGCGGCATCAATTTTCGACCTCCGCCAAAATCCCCAGTTGACGCAAAGCAATATTTACACCTTAAATTACAGTCATGCGCAACATTAAGACACATGGCTTTAACTGGAGAATTTTCAGTCAAGCGTTCATATTCATCCGCGCTGATATTACTTTCACTAAACAAAAAATTATTCGCATATAACGAATATATCTCATCATAGCTGTTTTTTACGTCATCTTGAGAATATTCAGGGAATTTTTCGAAAAGCTCATTCGGACATTTTTTTTGAATCGGAGCGCCAAGCCAATCAAGCATTTTAAAAGCAAGATCGTCCATAACAAAAACTCCGCCGCTTTCAACGTCCAAAACTATATTATAACCAGACATAGTATATTTATGAATCATTTGAATTTAGGCAATAGGTTTCAAAAAAATTATACTGCCATAACTCCCTCCCACACACACTCTGTTAAATTCCTCTCCAGCACGCAAAATCGGCCGCTTAAAGGGCGCGATCTTCGTCTTTTTCGCATTTTTGATTTGCAACTGTGCAGGATGTTTTGCAGGCAGATTGACAAGACGTTTGACACTCCCCACATCCACCTTCACACGCTGTTTGCTTAAGGTTCCCCTCGTTTAATGATTTAATATGCTCCACAATTCATCACTCCAAAATCAATATTTCTTAGACAACAAAAAGAGTATATCACATTTCAAAATCAAATTCAAGACCATTTCGACATTTATTTTAAAAAATTTTTTGAGCTAAACGCGATATAGCAAATCCGTCACAGAAGGAATTGGCCATATGTTTTTAGGAATGGATTTTTCAACACCATCAACATATTTTCTCAAAATAGTCATGTTTTTAAGAACCAATTCACAATAATGCGTCGCCTTTTCCAGCTTGTTTTCAAAATCATTTTTATTCAAAGATTCGCCCAGGTTATTTTTAGCCAGAGTGATTTTGTCAATCGACTTTGAGAGCATATTTATACTATCCAAAAGCGTTTTGTTTTCAATTCCACATTCCTTTAAATTCAGGTATGTTTTGCTTAGTTTTGCGCTATATTCAACAATTGCGGGAAGAATTTGGCGACTGGTCATTTCAAGCATTGTGTGGGCTTCTATGCTGATTGTGTTGCAATAGATTCCAAGCATTATGTCGCGCCTGGCATAGCATTCAGGTCTTGAAAAAACCCCGAAACGCTCAAACATATCTATGTTTTCTTGTTTAATGAATTCGCCGGACGCTTCGACTGTGTTTTTCAAATTAAAAAGCCCTCTGGACATGGCTTCTTTTTCCCATTTTTTTGTGTATCCATTACCGTTAAAAACTATTTTACCGTGATTTCTAACAGTCTCCGAGACTATTTTTGAAACAGATTTGTCTATACTATTTTCAGTTTCCATAATATCCGCAAAATATTCCAAAGACTCAGCAACAATTAAGTTTAAGACAGTTGTTGAAAGAGAAATCGACTCAGACGAGCCAAGCATTCTGAATTCAAACTTATTTCCAGTGAATGCAAAAGGAGAGGTCCTGTTTCGGTCGCTGCTGTCTTTAGGCGGATTGGGCAAAATATCCACACGTGTCACTAAAACGCTTGAAGAATTTTTGTCAAAGTCCAAATCTCCTGAGGCAATATTTTCTAAAATTTTAGTCAGATATTCTCCTAAAAATATGGATATTATCGAAGGAGGCGCTTCCTGACCTCCAAGACGCCTGTCGTTTCCGGCAGAAGCCGCGGTCATTCGCAAAAGCCCAGAATGCAAATCAACAGCTCGTATGACAGCGCACAGGAAAATCAGAAACTGGAGGTGTTCCTCTTTGGTTTTTCCAACGTCAAACAAATTTTTTCCAGAGTTTGTTGCAAGCGCCCAGTTATTGTGTTTTCCGGAGCCATTAACATATTCAAAAGGCTTTTCATGCAAAAGGCAAGCCAAGTCATGTTTTTTCGCGATAACCCTCATCATTTCCATTGTCAGCTGGTTGTGGTCTGCTGCCAGATTACAGGACTCAAACATTGGAGCCATTTCGTGCTGAGCAGGGGCGACTTCGTTATGTCTGGTTTTAGAGCATATTCCAAATGACCACAACGCTCTGTCTATATCATGCATATATTCAGAAACTCGAATTCGAATCCGACCGCAATAATGGTCATTCATTTCCTGCCCTTTGGGAGGCTTGGTTCCAAACATTGTTCGCCCGCATATTTTTAAATCCAAGCGTTTTTCATAATTTTTCCTGTCTATTAGAAAATATTCTTGTTCTGCCCCAACAGTTGGAATAACACGAGTTGTTGAGTTGTCTCCAAAAGCTCGAAGAATCCTGATTGCCTGCTCTGAAACAGCATCCATAGATTTTAAAAGCGGGGTTTTGGCGTCAAGAGCTTCCCCGTTATATGAACAAAAAGCGGTTGGAATATATAGGGTTTTTCCTTTAACAAAAGCAGGCGAAGTGCAGTCCCATGTTGTGTATCCCCTGGCTTCAAAGGTGTTTCTGAGGCCCCCATTTGGAAAAGATGACGCGTCTGGCTCGCCTTTAATCAACTCTTTTCCAGAAAATTCAAGCTCGGCTTTTTTGTTTCTTGTGTTGATAAAACTTTCATGTTTTCCAGCTGTTATCCCTGTCATTGGCTGAAACCAATGCGTATAGTGGGTTGCGCCGTTTTCAATCGCCCAATCTTTCATAGCTGCAGCAACGATTGGCGCAATATCAGGCTCAAGCGGAAGCGACAGCTCAATAGATTTTTTAAGGCTTTGATATGTTTGGGAAGGCAAATGACGCCTCATAACCTCATCATTAAAAACCTTTGATCCAAAATTGCTCAATAATTCCAAAATATAAAACTCCTTCGTATAAAATTAACAAAAACTTGACAACGCCCAGATTAAATCATTCTCCTAAATAATTTTTAACCATTATTTGAAGAAGTTCGTCTCTGTCTATCCTTCTGATCAGGTTCCTCGCGTTGTTGTAGGTTGTTATGTAGGTTGGATCCTCAGAAAGTATATAGCCAACAATTTGATTTATGGGATTATATCCTTTTTCCTTCAGCGCATCATACACAATCAGCAAAATTTTTTTCATGTTGCTTTCTTTATCGTCGCCCAAGGAAAAAATAACAGTTTTATCTTGCATAACGTTTTACCTCCCACAGAATATGAAAACAATAAAAAATAACTAGCTGACATTATATCACATGCTAGTAGAAATAGCAACAATTTATACATAATATTTTTTTAAATGATTTCATATCCAGCTAACTTAATTTTGCTGCCGTTTATTTTTATTTACACAGGCCTGAAATTTTTCATATATATTAAAAAATAACGTCAGGTTAGGTTATATTTGTCCCTTCAATTGCTTCTGCTTAAAATATCCAACTCTTTAATTAAAAACCCAGTATATTATGATATCATCGATTACGTTCCCAAAAACAATGCAAAAACTGGCTAAGCGCCGCCCGCTCACAACGGGCCGTAATATTCGATCTTTCTCAAGCGCAAATCCCTTTGAAAGCGTCCGTGATAAGGGGTGGTTTGGGCAACCTCAACAAGCGTAATATGTAAAATAACCTAAAAAATATTTAAGATTAAGGTTGAAATCACAATTAGCGTATGCTATAATGATGAAAGTAAATTGTTTAAGCTTTTATCGGGTATAAGAAAAAACACCCACAAAAAATAAAATGATAAAGATAATGAAAAGGAAATTTTATATGATACATTTAAAGATTTGTAAGGATGCAGATGGTATAATTGATTACATTCAAGACTATTTTAAGCAACTACCCTTGCCCGATTATGTGAAAAAGGATTTAAAAAAGGGATTTGGTAGGAAAACTTTGGCAGAGATTGTAAGTTATAAACCGCAGTCTAACGATAAAAATAATTTAAAAGGTTCTTTCGAATATATACCTCGACCCGAAGTGAGAGGAGAAGGTGATTTTTTGGCCGTCCAACCTATTGTTTACGCTTGTTTGGATGCCTTTATACGTGCTGAATCTAATACAATTTGTATTGAATTAAATATCTCAAAGCTTTACAGAGAATTAGAACCGCAACGCGACATTCTAAAAAAGATTGACAGTGAATTGGAAAAAAACATTTTTAGTCTAGTTAACAATTTGAATTTACGTCACAACAACGTAACTAAAGGTTACAAACACTTTAAAAAACCCGTCGCAGATATGAAAAAAAATGAACGCTACGTAAATCTTAAATGCCTTAATGATTCGATGGAGTTTGCAGAGTGTTTATTAAAAGAACGTAAAGGAGTTCATATTAACCAAAAATTGTTTGAAAAACTTTCATCCGAACAACCCGAAAGAAATGAAAGGCTAAAAACTCTTGTTAATGAAATACTTGTTAATGAAATAAAATAAAAATCACATGAGAGGAAATATATTAAATGAAACAAATTCAAAACTTTTTAAACTGGACTTGAGCTTAAAGCAAGGTTTAATACTCAAGTCCGTTGTGAGCAGGCAGGCTCAAGGATGCTTAACCTACCGCTTATCACGGACACTTTCAAAGGGACTTGCGCTTGAGCGGGGTTTAATACTCAAGCCCGTTGTGAGCGGGCGGCGCTTTGATTGGCTTTTGCATTGTTTTTTTAACGTGATTGAGGGAGGCATGAAAAAGGCGAGTTTTTTCAACCGAATTCTCATATTTTCAGCAGGAGCGATTGAGGGGACAAATATAACCCAAATCCACATTTAATAAATTTTTTATGAAGGACAAAAATAATCTAATCTAGCAAAATATTTCTGACTTGAGAGCAAAAATATAAAGATCCAAACAAAACAACCGCGCCATCTCTTCCGGCCAAATTTTTAGCAATTTTAATGGCAATTTGCGGATTTTTTTCAACCAAAGCGTTAAATTTTAGATCGGTTGCAGCTTTAAACAGACATTCCGCTCTGACGGCGCCGTCAAAATCCATCTCCGTTATGATTAATTTATCAAACCTGTCTTTTATTTTAGTCAGAGCCGCCCGGTAATCCTTGGTTTTTAGCATACTGACAACGCCAATCAGTGGGGTTTTTTTGAACAGAGTCAAAGATTTGCTAAGAGCAGTCATGCCGTCAGGATTGTGAGCGCCGTCTAAAATAGTTAAAGGAGTTTCACATATTTTCTCTAATCTGGCTGGAATATGTGCAAAATATATGCCTCTTTTTATATATTTTACGTCTATTCCTATTTTTAAAAGAGCAGTCACAGCAAGCATAGCGTTGGAAATTTGATGCTGTCCGATAAGCTTTGTCCGATAGCGAACGCCGCCATATGTCCACACATTTTCACTTGAATCACACACCTTGACGCACGGTTCGTGGGTATATACCAACTCCACGCCCTTGCTCAAACAAATCGAATCGACAACCTTTTTGACCGCAGCAGGCTGATTCCTGTCGCATATGCAAGCGCTTCCAGGCTTTAAAATTCCTGCCTTTTCCTTGGCAATCTGAGCAATATCCTCCCCCAATTCACTTGTGTGATCACGCGAAATGTGCGTAAGTATCGCAATCTCAGGCGGCAAAATTACGTTTGTTGAGTCCAAGCGCCCGCCCATTCCCGCCTCTAAAACAACTATATCACAATTATTAGAATAAAAATGACTCATTGCAATAGCTGTTGTTATGTCGAAATTACTGCACACAATTCCATTATTTTCTAAAAATTCAACATGCGGCCTAATCAGTTCGATTATTTTCAACAACTCTGCTCTTGAAATCATTTTTCCGTCAATTTGAATTCTCTCTCTATAACTCAAAACGTGTGGCGATATGAACAAGCCAGTTTTAAAGCCCGCTTCAAAAAGAGACGACGAACAAAACGCAGCAGTCGAACCCTTCCCATTTGTCCCGGCGATGTGGATATATTTAAGCTTTTTGTCTGGATTTCCCAGCCTCTCCAAAAGCCTGGAAACAGCATCCAAATCATATCTTTTAACACTAAACGCAGGAACGCCTTCAAGCCACCTCATAGCTTCCTCATATGTCATTTTAAATCCTCAATGCTCCTGTTGGTTTTTTCCAGTTTTTGCTTTATTTTCCGAAGCTTTTCACGCTCTTTTTCAACAACCTGCTTTGGCGCTTTATTGATAAAATTCTGATTTGACAGCTTTTTTTCAAAAATAGCAAGTTCTTTTTGACAAAAGTCTTTTTCTTTCAAAAGTCTCTCCATTTCTTTATTTTTGTCTATTAAATCACAAAGAGGCAAAAATATTCTGGCAGAATCAGTCACAACCTGAACACATTTTTGCGCCAATTCAGAATCTAAATGATCAATAATTTCAATATTTTCACAGCAAGCCAACTTTTTAAAAAATAACGAACAATTTTTAAACACATCAACAAATTTAGTTTCAATGTATGCATTAGATTTTCTGGAATTAGCAACACGCATTTTCGATCGAATATTTCTGATACTTTTTATCGAATCAATCACTTTTTCAAATTTATCACTCTCGAGTTCAAAATTTAAGTCTTCACTGCATTTGGGCCAGTCAGAAATCATTATGGATTCACCCGCATTAGAAATGGCAGAATATATTTCTTCTGTGATAAATGGCATAAACGGATGCAAAAGCTTTAAAGATATATTTAACACATAAACTAAAATTTTTTGAACATTTAGAGAATTTTCATCTTTTTTTAGCAACCGCATTTTAGACAATTCTATATACCAATCACAAAAAATATCCCATATGAAATCATATATTTTTTGCGATGCGATAGAAATTTCAAACTTTTCTATATTTTGCGTCATTTCCTTAATTAATATATTAGCCTTATTTAAAACCCACTTATCCTCCAGCTCGAGCCGCTTTGGCAAAGTCAACAAATCAGCCCCAAAGTCAATGTTCATCAAAACAAACCTGCTGGCATTCCAAAGTTTATTTGCAAAATTTCTCGCTGCAATGACTTTTTCTTCGCTATATCGCAAATCATTGCCAGCATTTGTCCCATTTGCGAGCATAAATCGAAGTGCATCTGCGCCGTATTTGTCAATAATTTCCAACGGATCTATTCCATTTCCCAAAGATTTAGACATTTTTCGCCCTTGTTGGTCTCGAACTAGTCCGTGGATAAAAACATGCTTAAATGGAATATTTTTAGTGTTTTCAAGTGCCGAAAAAATCATCCGCGCAACCCAAAAAAATATTATATCATAGCCTGTGACCAATGTATCAGTGGGGTAAAAATATTTATAATCATCAGTTTCATCAGGCCAACCAAGCGTTGAATATGGCCACAAAGCCGAAGAAAACCATGTATCTAGAGTATCTTCGTCTTGAGTCAAATTTTTACCACTACACTTTGGACAGGACTTTGGATCAGTCTTGGAAACAATAATTTCACCGCAATCTTGACAATACCAAGCCGGTATGCGATGACCCCACCATATCTGCCGCGATATACACCAGTCTTTGATATTTTCCATCCAATTAAAATATATTTTATCAAATCGATTTGGTATGAAAACTATCTCTTTATTTCGAACAACATCAATCGCAGCTTTAGAAAGTTTATCCATCCTAACAAACCATTGTTTTGAAATTTTCGGCTCAACAATCTCCCCGCATCTGTAACAATGCCCAACATTATGTGAATGTGGCTCAACTTTGATCAAAAGCCCTAACTCCTTGAGCCGGTCAACAATTTTTTTGCGAGCCTCAAACCTCTCCATTCCAGCATAGTCCCCGCCATTTTCGTTAATGTGCGCGTCGTCAGTGAAGACGTTGATGGCTTTTAAAGAATGCCTCAAACCAACCTCAAAATCATTAGGATCGTGGGCAGGAGTGATTTTAACGGCGCCCGTCCCAAATTCCGAGTCAACATACTTATCTGAAATTATTGGAATCTTTTTATTAATTATCGGTAATATTACATTTTTTCCAACAAACTTCTGATATCTTTGATCATCAGGATTAACCGCAACAGCGACGTCCCCAAGAAGCGTTTCTGGCCTGGTTGTCGCGATTTCAATCCAACCATCACCCTCATCAAAAGGATATTTGATATACCAAAAAGATCCGTCCTCAAGATCATGCTCAACCTCCAAATCCGATATAGACGTTTTGCACTTTGGACACCAATTTATGATCCTTTCTCCGCGATATATCAGTCCATCATTATATAATCTAACGAAAAATTCTCTAACAGCTCTGGAAAGTCCCGCATCCATCGTAAATCTTTCTCTGGTCCAGTCACACGACGAGCCCAGTTTTTTTAGTTGATCAACAATCCTGCTGCCATACTCATTCTTCCATTGCCAAGCCCTGTCCAAAAATTTTTCACGGCCAATTTGCTCTTTGCTAAGGCCATCCTGCCTCAATTTTTCAACAACCTTAGCCTCTGTCGCAATCGCCGAGTGATCCGTTCCAGGAAGCCACAGCGTTTCATACCCCTGCATCCTCTTAAACCGAATCAATATGTCCTGAATGGTTTCATCCAGCGCGTGCCCCATGTGCAACTTCCCTGTGACATTCGGCGGCGGAATAACAATTGTATATGGACGTTTATCATAATTTGGAATAGCTCTAAAATATCCACCTTCATTCCACTTTTTATATATCCTATCTTCAAAATTTTCCGGGCTATAAACCTTGCCAATGTCTTTTTGCATATTTTAATTCACCTTGCCTATCCTTAAATTTTTTAGCATATTTTAGCCATCAATCAACAATTTTTCAACCAATTCGGAATCGGGATCAACAAAAACAGTTTTATATTTCTCAAAAATAACCATTCCGGGCTTCGCTCCATTGGGTTTATGAACATTTTTTATGGGCGTGTAGTCAACAGGAATTTTGGATCCATCGCGCCCTTTGCTGTTATACGCAGCTATGATTGCAGCTTCTTCCAAGGTTTTTTCCGAAACCAAACGTCCAGCTGAAAATATGATGACGTGAGAACCGTGAATATTGTGAGTATGCAGCCAAATGTCATTTTTATCAGCTTTTTTTGTTGTTAAATAATCGTTTTGTTTGTTATTTTTTCCACATAAAATAACAAATCCGTCTGAGGATATAAATTTTAGGGGCTTGAATTTTTTACTTTTAGTCTTATTTTTTTTAAAATCCAGCCCCTTGCCCGACTCTTGCAAATAATAATTCTCTTGATTAAGCTCCCGAACGATTTCGCCAAGCTCATCCTCATTAGATGACCTAAGGACCAGGTCCAATTCGCTCTCGAG
>CADAPX010000046.1 GCA_902789925.1 Oscillospiraceae bacterium
CTCAGAGCGGTTTTTATGGCGAAGATTCAGGATCAAGTCTTAAACAAAAGCTCCAAGCAAGGCTTAAGCAGCAACTTGAAAAGAAAAATCAAAAGCAAAAAAGGCAGAAAGAGAGGCCGCCGCTTTCCCCTGAAGAGCTTGTTGAGGAGGCCGACATTCACGCTTTTGAGGTTGAGGCTATGTTGGAAGAAGAAAAAAACAGTCGGGATTAAATCAAAGTTTTATTAGAAGTTTGCGAGGTGAGATTTTGCTGTGTTGCTTGAAAAAAATGTTCCGCTGAGAATGTGTGTTGCTTGTCGAAAGAAAATGCCAAAAACAGAGCTTTTAAGGATTGTTAGGCAAAAAGAAACGGGGAAAATTTTTATAGATGAAACGAAAAAGGCTGACGGCAGGGGGGCATATCTTTGCTGTGAAAAAGAGTGCCTGCGGCTTGCTCGCAAGAAAAAAGGATTTGAAAGAAGCTTTAAATGCAGGGTTTCGGGCTTGATTTATGATGATTTGGAAAAAGAGTTGGAACATATATGAAAGATATTTTAAAAAGTTTAGGGCTTTGTCGGCGCGCTGGGAAACTGGTTGTTGGATTTGGCGCGGTTTGCGATTTGTTTTCGGAAGGGATTTTAGATGTTGTTGTTTTTTTGGCGGCGGATGTTTCTTTAAAAACGGCTAAAGAGGTTCGATATTATGCAGCCAAACATGGCGTTGAAGTGATCTGTCTTAACGTGACTAAATCGGAAATATATGAAATTTTAAATAAACCTTTTGCAGTTTTAGCAATTACAGATATAAAAATGGCAAATATGATCAAAAGTTATTTGCCAAAAACCTAGGCTGAATTGAAAATTTAAATTTAGCTATCAAATGAACGAGGAGTGATTTTTTATGATAAAAAAATGCAAAGTGTCAGACTTGGCTAGGGATTTGAATATAACATCCAAAGAGCTGATCGCTTTATTTGATGAACATTTACAAGACCACAAAAAAGCCAGCGCAGTTTTGAGCGAGGAAGAAATCAACATTGCTTTGGAAATATATTCTCAAAAAAATCAAGTTGAAAGTTTTGATTCATATTTTGCTTCTGCTTCCCAAAAACAACCCCCAGCCGGGCCTGATCCTGTTAACCCAAAACAGAAAGATTCCAAAAAACCGAAAAAAACTCAACAATCCGAAAAATCTGGAAAACAATTAAATTTGGCTGATTCCGAAAAAAGTGATTCCAGACAAAACGGCCCTGGGGCTAAGAAGCAAAAAAAGAAGCTAGCGAGTGTTAAAAATTCTGAAAAAATTCAAGAATTTTCCAAAGCCAAGAAAAATGAAGCTTCTAAAACGGGGTTCATCGCTAAAAAGGACGCTTTAAACAAAGAACCTTCCGGGGTCAAAGATTTCGCAAAAAGGTCGAAAAATTCCAAAAGGCAAGGGAAACTAACCCAAACTATTGAGTTAAAGCCAAGCGACAGCGAGCCAGAGACAAATGTTGTTCGTGAAAAAGACAACGAGCGCCATATCGACACAAAATCCGTTCAGGTCAACCTCGACAAATATAACGAACGCTATGAAAACATGGCAAGCCAAAACAGCCAGAACAAAATCAAAGACGGATTTTCCAAAAAGCAAAAGTTTAAACAGCGTTCAAACAAAAAAAATCAGCGGTTTGCTAAAAAAGAAACAGAAGCGCAAAAGTTGCAGCGTTTGGCGCTTGAGCGCGCTAGAAATCAAAAACTCAAAGTCAAAATTCCGGATGAAATTGTTGTTTCAGATCTTGCGGCGAGGCTTAAGGTTAATGTTTCGGAAGTGATCAAAAAGTTGATATCTCTTGGGGTTATGTCTGGAATGAATGACATAATCGACTTTGACACGGCGGCAATCGTTGCGGAGGAGCTTGGAGCAAAAGTTGAACACGAAATCACAATAACAATCGAGGATCGTCTTTTTGAGGATGAAGAAGATTCAAGCGAGGATTTGGTTAAAAGAGACCCGATTGTTGTTGTTATGGGGCATGTTGACCACGGCAAAACCAGCCTTTTAGACAAAATCAGAAACTCAGAAGTGACTTCATCCGAAGCCGGCGGCATCACGCAGCACATCGGCGCATATCGAGTTCACGACAAAGCAAAAAACAGCATAACATTTCTGGACACTCCGGGCCACGAAGCGTTCACCTCAATGAGAATGCGTGGAGCAAACATGACAGACATAGCTATTTTGGTTGTTGCTGCGGACGACGGGATCATGCCGCAAACTGTTGAAGCTATAAACCACGCCAAAGCAGCCGAAGTTTCAATCATTGTTGCAATAAATAAAATTGATAAGCCTGAAGCCGACGTTAATCGCGTTAAACAGGAGCTGACTGAGCATGGCCTTGTTCCGGAAGAATGGGGCGGCAGCACAATTTGCGTCCCGGTTTCAGCTAAAACTGGGGAAGGAATTGAGCAGCTTTTAGAGATGGTTGATTTGGTTGCTGAGGTTAAAGAATTAAAGGCAAATCCCAATCGGTTTGCAAAAGGCGCCGTTGTTGAAGCGTATTTGGACAAAGGCAGAGGGCCGGTTGCAACGCTTCTTGTTCAAAACGGAACTCTTCATGTTGGAGATTCTTTGATTGCGGGAGTTTCTGTTGGGCGCGTTCGAGCTATGCTTAATGATAAAGGCAAGGAAGTCGAGGTGGCTGGGCCTTCAACGCCTGTTGAGATTATAGGCCTTTCTGAAGTCCCCTCCGCCGGAGACACATTTAACGCAGTTGCTAATGAAAAATTGGCGCGAGATCTTGTTGATAAACGAAAATTCCTAGAAAAACAAGAAAAATTTTCTTCATATAATAAAGTGACTTTGGATAATCTTTTTAGTCAGATTGAAGAGGGCGAGCGAAAAGAGCTTCCAATCATTGTTAAAGCCGATGTTTGGGGATCTGTTGAGGCGATTAAAAGTTCGCTTGAGAAGCTTTCAAATGAGGAAGTTAAAGTTCGAGTCATTCATGGAGCGGTTGGAGCTGTTAACAAATCTGACGTCATGCTTGCTAACGCCTCCAAAGCGATTATTATTGGATTTAATGTTCGGCCGGATTCTGTTGCTAAGCGCGCCGTCAAGGAGCATGGAATTGAGCTTCGGATATATCGAGTTATTTACGATGCTATTGAAGACGTTGAGCAAGCGATTAAAGGAATGCTCAAGCCTAAAATCAGGGAGCGTGATCTTGGAACTGCTGAAGTTCGCGAAATATATAAAATTTCAAGCGTTGGAACAATAGCGGGTTGCTATATAACCGAAGGAAAAGTTTTGCGCAGCGCTAGGATTCGGCTTGTTCGGGACGGGGTTGTTGTTGTTGAAGACGCTATAAAGTCCTTGAAAAGATTCAAAGACGACGTCAAGGAAGTTGCAAAAGGCTTTGAATGTGGAATAGGGCTTGAGAAATTTAATGACATAAAAGTCGGAGACGTTTTTGAATCGTTTATTTTGGAGGAATATCGTGACTGAATGCGATTTATTTTCAAGCATTTGGAAAATTATTGGAGGTTTTTATGGCTGGTCATAAATCTGAGCGCATGGCTGAGGACATAAAAAGGGAAGTCAGCTTTTTGATTCGCGCTTTCAAAGATCCGCGCGTTGATTGTCAAAACTTGAGCGTTGTTCGTGTGGATGTTTTGGGAGATTGCTCGTTTGCAAAAGTGTATGTCAGCTCGTTTAAAGGAATGAAGGATTCAAAACTTGCCGCCAAAGCTTTAACCGGGGCCAGTGGATATGTTAAGCGCGCGATTTCAAACAAACTCAGGCTCAAAAAAAGCCCTGAAATCAGGTTTATTGCTGATGATTCGATTGAATATGGCTCTCATCTAGACGAAATATTCTCTAAAATGCACGAAAAAGAGTAGGTGTTTATATGACTCAG
Organism: Oscillospiraceae bacterium; assembly: GCA_902789925.1. Classification (GTDB taxonomy): domain Bacteria; phylum Bacillota; class Clostridia; order Oscillospirales; family Ruminococcaceae; genus RUG12519. The sequence goes on from CADAPX010000046.1 coordinate 3,878, forward strand.
AGTATTATCGACATTGCTTCTCGATTTTTGGCTCAAAATGATAAAATATGTTTGATTTGCCACACATCTCCCGATGGAGACACTGTTGGAGGCGCTTTTGGTTTGTTTTATGCGCTAAAATCGCTTGGAAAAAATGTTTATGTTGAGTCTTTTGATGGATTTCCCGAAAAATTTCGATATCTATATCCTGATAACGTGGAAAAGTTTGAGCCAGATCATTATGCAACAGTTGATGTTGCGGATGTTGGGCTGTTGGGAAACTGTCAGAAAAATTTGAGCTTTTCTTTATGCATCGATCACCATGAAAAAAACAGCATAGAGGCTCGATATAAATGCGTTGACAGCGGGGCTGCTGCGACTTGCGAGATCATATATTCAATTGTTAGACACCTAGGCGTTAAAATCAGCAAACAAATTGCAAACTGCCTATACACCGGAATTGCAACAGACACAGGCTGTTTCAGGTTTAGCAACACAACTCCCCAGACCCATAAAATAGCAGCGGAGTTGATTGAAGCTGGAGCAAAGTCTTGCGAAATAAATTTTAGGCTTTTTGAACAAAAAACGAGGGAGCGGCTAAAACTGGAGAGCTTGGTTTTAAAAAATTTGGAGTATTACTTTGAGTATAGATGCGCTATGGTTTTTGTGACAAAGGATATGATGCGCCAAGCAGGGGCGGATGAGGCTGATTTTGACGGAATCGCTTCGATTGCAAGATCTTGCGCTGGGGTTTTGATTGGAATAACTGCAAGAGAGGTTGAAAATTGTCAATATAAAGTTTCGGTTCGGTCAAATCAAGGAGCGAGCGCTTTGAATGTCTGCAAATTTTTCGGCGGAGGGGGCCACAAAATGGCGGCTGGTTTTAAAATTAGCGGCGATATGCAAGCTGTTAAAGAAAAAATATTACAGAGAGTATATGAGGAGATTATCCATTGAACGGCGTTTTGTGTGTGAATAAGCCTTCTGGGCTGACATCTTTTGATGTTGTCGCGAAGCTTCGGAGGATTTTGGGGATAAAAAAAATCGGCCACACCGGGACTCTGGATCCCATGGCAACGGGAGTTTTGCCTGTTTTGATCGGCCAAGCAACAAAGGCTTTGCCATATCTTCCAAACAAAGATAAGAGATATATTGCGCGCGTTGAATTCGGAAAAACCACCGACACCCTAGACATAACCGGAAAGATTTTGAAAGAAACCAGAAGCCATTTAAAAAAATGTGACATAGACATGTGTTTGAAGAAATATATCGGAAAAATATCGCAAATTCCTCCTATGTATTCGGCGGTTAAAAAAAACGGAATTCCTCTATATAAACTTGCAAGAGAGGGAAAAATTATCGACAGAAACCCGCGCGAAGCCAGGATATATCATCTTAAATGCCTGCAATTTGACGAGGAGGCGCAGGAAGGTGAACTGGAAATTTTTTGCTCCAGTGGAACATATATTAGAACGCTTTGTGATGATTTAGGGCAAGATCTTGGCGTTGGAGGGGTTTTAACAAAGCTTTCGCGAACGATGGCGTGTGGATATGAGCTAAACGAATGCAAAAATTTAGACGAAATATCTGAAATTGGGCGGCTTGGGAAGGCTTCGGAGATTGTTTTTCCGATTGAGAGCTTGTTTGGGAGATTTCCAAAATTAAGTCTTGACCCAACCCAAGAGAGGATGTTTCGAAACGGAGTTAGGCTTTCGCTGGGTGGGCTTTCGAAGGTTTCGGGAAGGGTTGCTGTCTATGGAAAAGCTTTTTTGGGGCTTGCGCATCCTCAGGACGGAAAGCTCAAAATTGATAGAATGTTTGTTGAGGATAATGATATATAGATGAAAATTTTCAAAACAGTTCCATTTTTTAAAGAAGAGACAGCCGTTGCGATGGGTTTTTTTGACGGCGTTCATATTGCGCACCAAAAGGTTATATCTTTGGCTTTGGAAAGCGGCTATATTCCAGTTGTTTTAACCTTCAGCGTTGATCGAAAAATTCCCGGAAGCAAAAGGAATTTGTTGCTTTTAAACGACGCAAAAACCAAGCAGGATTTAATTGAAAAATTGGGAGTTGAAGTTTTAGTTTCGCCGCCCTTTAGAGACATTCAAAACATTAGCGCCAGAGATTTTTTTAGCGAATATTTAGTTAAAAGATTAAATGCAAAAATTTTGACTTGTGGAGAAAATTTTAGATTTGGCAAGGGCGCTTTAGGTGATGTTGAATTATTAAAAAACATGTCAAAAAAAAGTGACATAAAAGTTTTGCCTGTTGAAATGGTGGTTGAGGATGGGAAAATTGTTTCGTCGTCGAGGGTCCGGAAGGCTTTAGCTGGAGCTGATTTAAAAACGGTTAAAAATTTGCTTGGGCGCAACTATTTTTGGAATTACCTGGTTTCAAAAGGAGAAAAAAATGGGAGGAAAATCGGATATCCAACAATAAATCAACAATTTCCTGCTGAGTGCATAATTCCCAGATCTGGGGTGTATGTTTCAAAAGTTTGGGTTGAAAGAAAGGAATATCTGGGGGTGAGTAATATCGGAATAAGGCCGTCTGTTAGCGTGTTGCGCAGGCCGATTGCCGAAACGCACATTGTTGATTTTTGTGGCAAAGAGCTATATGGAAAGCGTGTTTCCGTGACTATTTTGAAGTATATTAGGCCGGAGAAAAAATTTGATTCAATTGAGCAGCTTAAAAATCAAATCAGTGATGACGTTAAATTTGCCAAAAAATTAAAAGATAAACTGCGAAAATTGTGAGGTTTGACAAAATTTGGGAATTTGTTGCATGTTTGCTTGACAGGTGTTTAGAAATGTTATAGAATAGACATGTGTTTTTTTGACTTAGTTGGGGGCGTGGCGCAGATGGGAGCGCGTTTGAATGGCATTCAAAAGGTCGTGGGTTCGATCCCCATCGTCTCCACCATATTTGATAGGACTGAAAAGTTTGGTAGCAGCATCTTAAATTACAATGAGTAAAATTAAAGATATATATTTAAAGCAGGAGTGGCGCGTAAAAAAACGCCGCTTCTGCTTTTTATTGCAACTTTTGATTAATATAAAATATTTCACATTTCGTCAAATTGAACAAAAAATAATTCGAAAATTTGGTAAATTTAATACTTGTTTTTTTTTTTTTTTGAATTTATAATAGATAATGTAATATAATTAAATATTGCTATAAAAATAAGAAAATAAAGGAGGATAGTTTAAAGTGATAATAAATTAAAGTTTAAACTTGATATTTATAATAAATATAAAAATTAATCTTAAATTTATAAATTGGAGTGTGATTAAAATGAAATCAAAATTATTATCAATACTTGTAATTTTATCAATTGTTTTTAGCTCGTTTGGACAAACTTTAGTTTCGGCAAACGGAGGATCAAACAATAACACTAGCTCAACAAGCACCGTCACAACTTTGAGTGACAAAGAACTTGAAGGTTTTACGCTTAGTAAAAATCTTGGCGATAGAAACAAAAATTGGACGCAGCGTTTGCAATGGTTTGAGAGCAAAATTGTGGATAAATATAAAAAAATTAATGCAAAAAACATCTTAGTTGTGGGTGAACAAAAATTTCTGGATGTTTTTAAATCGGCCGTTTCAAAGTCAGATTGGAATGCTAATTTTACATATGCGGTTAGTCCAAATAAAGTAAAATTAGACAAAAACGTGATAGACTCAGTAGTGGACGCAAAATATCAAGGTAAATACTTTAAAAACATATATGGAAATTTAAAAGTTTCATCTTTTGTTGATGTTTATAATGAAATTCTTATCGATGAAACTAAAAATTTTTTAGATAAAAATGGGATTAAATATTATTATTTTTCAATACCTGATGAAAACAAGATAAAAAATTTGGATGATTTTGATAAAAAGTATTTGGGACCGGATTTGCAAGTCAAAGCTATTAATGACAAAAAATTTGTTAATGAACTATATGGTGGTAATGAAGAATGTAAACAATATGTAAGCAAATATCTTTGGAAGAGATCCAGATTTAATAATGGCAAATTTACAGTGCTAAAAGATTACGTAAGTCCGCTTCTTAAGATTTTAGCAGGAAAACGTTATACTGTAGGAGTTCCTAAAATTTTTAAAAATAGTTTGTATGTTTTTGGCCCGTGTATTGTTGAGGGCTCGTATACAGCAGACAAGTATACTATTGAAAGCTTTTTGCAAAGAGATATTAATAAAGGGTTTGTAAATAAATATAGAGTTGTTAATTGTGGAACAGATGGAGAAACATTAATGATGGATTCCTGTGAAAAAATTCTTTGGACAGATTTTAAACAAGGGGATGTAGTCATAATAGTTCAACGGCCAAATTCAAAATTTAATTGCATTGAAACATCTCAGTTATTCGATAGGCCTCATAATTACGGGCATTGGATGTTAAATAATGGTGCGCACATGAATCATATTGGCAATTCTGTTATGGCGAACTTTATCTACAAAACCATAAAACCGCAACTTAGTAATGACGAGCCCAGTCAACCAGCTCAGACAATAAAATATGAATTTGACAATCCTGTTGACACATTTGTTGAGGACAACCCTGACCTAAAAAAGTATTTGGACAATTTAGCGAAAATTAAGAAAAAAACTGATGCTAAAGGCAAAATTGGATCAGTTGTTATGAATTGCAATCCGTTTACTTTAGGTCATAGATATTTGATTGAGCAGGCAGCAAAGCAGGTTGATCATTTGTACATATTTGTTGTTGAGGAGGATAAATCGGTTTTTCCGTTCAAGGATAGGCTGGAGCTAGTGAAACAAGGAACGCAAGATTTGGGAAGCAAGATCACAGTTTTGCCGAGCGGACAGTGGATTATATCGCTGAAAACTTTTCCTGAATATTTCGTTAAAGGAAGCAAGCAAAGCGACATTATAGACGCATCGAAGGATGTTAGGATTTTTGGGGAATATATTTGTCCTGCTTTGGGCATAAATAAGCGTTTTGTTGGAAAGGAGCCATTTGATAATGTCACAAAGCAATATAATGACACAATGAGGGAGGCTTTGCCATATTACAATGTTGAGTTTGAGGAAATTCCAAGAAAAGCTGTTAGTGGCCATGATGCGATCAGTGCAACAAAAGTTAGAAAGGCAATTGAAGCAAGTGACTGGAAAACTGTCAAAAAGTATGTTCCGAAGACCACCTTTGATTACATAACCAAAAACAAAGATAGGATAGTTAAAGCTATAAGTGATCATAAAAAAGCGGATCAACCGAGTTCGAATAAAGCAGCTGAGGTTAAGAGAACCATGGCTAACCCACAAAAAACCCTCGACAATGGCATCTACACCATCTCAAGCAAGTTAGATTCAAACAAGTGCCTAGCCATAAAAGATGGTAGCAAGAATAACTGCGCAAATCTTCAGTTGCTTGACAGAAACGGAACCGATGCGCAGAAGTTTAAAGTGCAGTACAATTCCGATGGATACTACACCATAAAGGCGATGTGTTCTGGAAAGATGCTTGATGTGCTGGGCGGCTCTAAGAATATATTGCAATGCACAAAAAAT
>CADAPX010000047.1 GCA_902789925.1 Oscillospiraceae bacterium
TTCCTCCGCCTGCACAAACCGTGTCTTTAAGCATATGCATTGGGAACGTCGCCAAAACCATCATCAAACAAATTAAAGTTGAAACTATTCTTTTTACGCTGCCATTTAAATTGAATTTTGATAAACTTTGCATTAAAATACACACTCCTTCTAAAATTTGAAATGAATATTTAAAATTTTTAACCCCCTGGACTAAACAACCTAAATCAGCATCCGTTTTTATCCACATTTAAATTATATCATTTTATTACAATTTATGTCAATATGCGTTTAAAAAACAACTAATTGTATTGTTTTGCTGAATTATATTTAACTAATAAAAAAATACGAAGCACTCGCTTTACTTCTAAGCTAATGCTTCGCGTTTTAAAATAAAATTATGCTCAATTTGCGCCCTTATTTTTCAAAACAAAAACAACTGCAACTGCGCCTATTGCAACAACTGCTGCTCCAATAAACCAAGGAACCAAGGCCCCCAAACCGTCATTTTTTTCTTTTTCGCTAGATCCTCTATCATTTTCAATTTCATCGTCTTCGTCTTCATATTTTTCATTTTCAATTTCATCGCCTTCATCAATCATATCAACATCATCATCTTTTTTATCTTCTTCAATCATATTGACATCATCATCTTTTTTATCTTCTTCAATCATATTGACATCAAATAGCGTATCTGCTATATCGCCTAAAGCTCCCGAATTAATATTTTTAGGAATCACTTTTCCAGATCCTCCGCCAGAACCTCCAGAACCGCCAGCAGTGCTGTCGCTGTTTTTTGAATCAAAACTTACGTTTGAATTTTTATTGCCATCATCGACATAACCACCAGTGATATATACCCTAGAAAGCTTATTAACATATACTCCCTCGTGGTGTCCAACCTGCAAAGGATCAGAATCTATTCCCGTCGCATCGCTAGTTTTACTAATGCGCAGCCCTGGCAACCTTGCGTCCAACAATGATAATATGCCAGAATGACTATATACCACATTACCTCTTCCAAAAGAGCTATAATTTCCAACTGCTTTACATTCAACGATCGCTCCTCCTTCCAGGTTTACAATTCCACTCAAACTATATACACCGCCACCTAAAACAGCAAAAGATTGAGAAATTCTTCCCCCTGTCATATTTAATCTCGAATCAAAATCTACACAGCTTATGGCTCCTCCTGAAAGCGCTGAACAGTCAGAAACTACTCCTCCTCTAATATTTAAAATTCCGTGAAAACAATATATGGCGCCGCCTTCATTTTTGGCTTGGCATCCAACAATCATTCCGCCCGTCATTTCCAGAGTTCCGCTTTGAAAATATACAGCGCCTCCATTTTCATCGGCGTCACAACGATAAACTGAGCCGCCTTTAAAATTGACCTTTCCGCTTAAACAATAAACAAAACCGCCATTTTGCCCGTGACACCTATTAATAAAAGCTCCATCCATCACATTCAATTCTGCATTCCAAAGATATATAGCACCGCCATAGTTTTTAGATTTGCAATTAGAAATTGTTCCTCCAGAAATATTGACTTTTCCATCTCTGCAAAATATATTTCCTGTATCACAATCACAGTTAACGATTTTTGCATTTTCCAAAAGATTGAAGTTGCCTTTTAAAATCTCAATGAAATATATATTTTTTGCTGTTCGGTTAATATTATTTCCATCAACTGTGATGTTTTTTAGCGTCACACCAGAATTTTCGCCTTCTATTTTCAAAAATCCACCCTTATTATTACATGTTATTTTCAAATCCGGCCTATCTGCAGTTATGGTTATATTTTTGTTTTTAACAGTTAAAGCATATTCATCATTAACGATGGAATTGGGAATTGCTATGCTTTGAGTTAAAACTATGACATCTCCATCACAAGATTTAGTCACGGCACTTTTTAAAGTTGTGATAGTGCTTGCATGCCAAGTTTTTCCAACAGCAATTTCATTATCAACGCCGCTTTCATTTTCGTTATTTTCGTTTTCATAAGCATTTTTTATTATAAAATCAGTGCTGTCTATATCAATATATATCCCTTCATATCCACCAACTCTGCTGGGGCTTATGTCCACTCCAGCCGCGGTGGCTGCCTTTTTTATTGTTAGTTTGTCGAGGTTTAAATCAATAAGCGACCATGTTCCTCCAGGCATAAATATAACATTGCCTCCTTCTTGAGCCCAGCAATCTATGAGCTGACCTCCCCAAATCTCAACAACGACTTTGTCACCACAACCACATACGGCACCACCACACTTAGCATGACATCCAGAAATTGTTCCTCCTGTCATTTTTATTAATTCTTGATTACCAAAGCAACTAATAGCACCTCCATTCTCGTCGGATGAACAATTAGAAATTTCTCCTCCTGTAATATATACTTCGGCACTACTGCAATATATCGCGCCTCCAGTAATGTTCGCTCCACAACCAAAAATTTTTCCTCCGGGATTAACATATAACTTTGATTTAAAATAGCAACTGATGGCTCCTCCATATCTTGTTGCATGACAGTTAAAAATTTCTCCATCCTCCTCAAGCTTTATCTCAACAAGTTCCACAGCAACTATAGCGCCGCCCGTCACGGCTTCACAATAAGAAATTTTTCCCCCGTTGCGAATCGCTAGAATCACTTTCTGATCACAATATATAGCGCCGGCTTCCTCTGTGGCCTGACAACCAGAAATCACTCCTCCTGAAATGTCAACCGTCACACCACTACCGCAATATATACCTCCTCCTGTTTGAGCTGTGCTATCTTCAATTTTTCCGCCTTGAGTGATGTCTATTCTTCCCTGTTTGCAATATATAGCCCCACCTAGACGCTCACAACGGCAGTCGGCGATTTTTCCGCCTTGAGTGATGTCTATTCTTCCTTGTTCGCAATATATAGCCCCGCCAGAAAGCTCAGAGCGACAGTTATAAATTTTTCCTTCACTAACAGTGACCGACCCATTTTCAACACAATATATGGCTCCGCCACATCCTTCAGACCAACAATCGCAAATACTGGCATCTTTCCCAATATTTAACGAGCCCTTTCCAACTTTAATTAAACTATTTGCTTTTTTAACACCTGGTCCGTCAATCTTAACATTTTTAAATGTAACATCCGAATTTTCTCCTTTAATTTCTAGTAAATTTCCATCGCCCACGCATGATATTTTTCTAATGCCTTCATCAGAAATTATTGTTATTTTTTTATCCTTAATTGTTAGGCCATAGCCTTCATCATTCATCGCGCAAATGTTGTCAGTCAATTTTATAGTGTCACCATCCTGCGCCTCATTTATTTTTGTTTGCAGCTCGATAATATTTTTCGCTTCCAAAAGAGCTCCGCCGCCGCCTTCCAGAGAAATTTCCTGGCCATCATCTTCCTCCTCAACCTCATTCGGAATGGCTTGAGTCTGAACCTCATCTGGGGCAAAAACTGCGCTGCTGAGCATATTTACAGGACAAGTCACCAAAACCATCATAACGCACACTAAAATAGAAATAATTTTTTTTAATTCACACACAATTTTTGTTCTCATTTTGTAAAACACCTCTCTTTTTTAAGTCAAATTAAATTGTTTGAAATTTTCATATTCTAGTTTTTCTGGCGCTTCCACCCCCATCTTAAATTCACATCAAGGTTTTTTCTTTTTTATATGTATAAAATTCATAAAAAACAACAATTTTCATGAACTTTGACTAAATTATAACATATTTTTATAAATTTTTCAATATTAATATTAAATTTATATTTATTATTTTTTGTTCTAAATATTTGTAAATATTATACAAATTCTTATTTAAATCACAGCAGTTAGTTATATAAATTGCTGCAAATGTCGTCTTTATTTAATTAATGAATTCTAAAATATGTGTTTTATTTTAATTTAATGTATTTATGTGATAAATTTTATAAAAGCAAGCTCAAAGTCACAAAAAACCCTTGGTGGCGGGATATTTTGACATGTTTTATGCAATTTTAACAAAGATTGCAATAAAATTTTGTGCAAAATTGCTAAAAAAGAAGCACTAGCTTTACTTCTAAAGCTAATGCTTCCTTTTTTAAACCGAGTTTAATTTCAAGCTCCTGCTTTATTTTTCAAAACAACAACAACTGCAACTGCCCCAATTGCGACAACTGCTGCTCCAATAAGCCAGGGAGCCAGAGTCCCTAAAACGTCATTTTTTTCTTTTTCGCTAGATCTTCTATCATTTTCAATTTCATCGCCTTGGTCTTCATCCTCGTCTTCATCCTCGTCTTCATCCTCGTCTTCATCTTCGTCTTCATCCTCGTCTTCATCTTCATCTTCATATTGTTCATTTTCAAGTTCATCGCCTTCATCAATCATATTAAAATAATCATCTTCCTCATTTTCAACAAAATTTTCTCTTGGGGCAGTTTCAGAATCCGAATTGAATATTCCGTCAATTCCTAAAAAATTAGATTTTAACCCGCCGCTCGAAACAAAGTCGTCATCATACAAATTGTCATTTTCCAGAGATGGTGGATCTATTTCTTTAAATTCAGTATATTTATAGCCACTCTCGTTATCCGCCCGGCGTTTTTCAAGATATATTCCATTATATCCGCCACATTCGCTAGGAGAAGTGTCTAGACCGTCACCTATAACGTCAATTTGAAACAAACCGGATTCTTTCTTTGCAATAGATAATGTCGCGTTAAAGGCCACAAATACAGCATTACCCGCATGGCCAGAATAACAACCAGTAATTTTTCCTCGTTTCAGCAAAGCTTGACCACCTCTATCAACATATATAGCGCCACCGTCATCAGCCTCGCAGTCGGAAATCTCTCCTCCATTCATATTTACTGTTCCACCATCATCACAATATATAGCTCCGCCTTTTTTTGCATAGCATTCAGAAATTTTCACTTCATTAATGTTGACTGTTCCATTTTTAACACAATATATAGCGCCACCCTTGTCTGTGTCTGCATAGCATCTAGAAATTTCTCCTCCATTAACATTTACTGTTCCGCCCAAACAAAATATAACACCAATACCTGCACTGTTGCTTCCTATCCCGTAACATTTGGAAATTTTTCCTCCATTGATATTTACTGTTGATTCCCCTGTGCAACCTATTATACGTGGTGATGTGCATTCAGAAATTTCTCCTCCATTAAAGTTTACCGTTGTGCCACCCCAACAATATATCATGGGAGCTGTGGTGCTATGGTATTTAGAAATTTTAACATTTTGCCCAATATTTAAACAGCCTTCCTCAACCCCAATCAACGTCTCACATCTTGAGTATATATCATTAATGTCCTCAATTTCAATATTTTCCAATGTCAAGCTGGCATTTTTACCCTTAATTTTAAACAAACCGCCACCATGTGTGTATTCTCGTGATATTTTATTAGAAGGGTTATCGGTTGTTATTGTTATTTTTTTATTACAAACCTCAAACTGAAACCCTTCGTAACGTCTTATTCTGATTTCCTTAGTCAATTTTATAGTGTCACCATCTTGTGCCTTGTTTATTGCCTCATTTAGCTCCGCCAAACTTCCAGCCTCCAAAACAGCTCCGCCGCCGCCTTCCAGAGAAATTTCCTGGCCATCATCTTCCTCCTCAACCTCATTTGGAATGGCTTGAGTTTGAACCTCATCTGGGGCAAAAACTGCGCCGCTGAGCATATTTACAGGACAAGTCACCAAAACCATCATAACGCACACTAAAATAGAAATTATTTTTTTTAATTCACACATAATTTTTGTTCTCATTTTGTAAAACTCCTCTCTTTTTTAAGTCAAATTAAATTGTTTTAAACTCTCATATTCTAGTTTTTCTGGCGCTTCCACCCCCATCTTAAATTCACATCAAGGTTTGTTTTTTCTTTTTATATGTATAAAATTCATAAAAAGCAATAATTTTTATGAACCCTGACTAAATTATAACATGTTTTTATAAATTTTTCAATATTAATATTTAATTTATATTTATGATTTTTTATTTTAAATATTTGTAAATATTATACAAATTCTTATTTTAATCACAGCAGTTAGTTATATAAATTGCTGCAAACGCTATCTTTGTTTAATTAATGAGTTCTAAAATATGTGTTTTATTTTAATTTAATGTATTTATGCGATAAATTTTATAAAAGCAAGCTCAAAGTCTCAAAAAGCCCTTGGTGGCGGAATATTTTGACATGTTTTATGCAATTTTAACAAAGATTTCAATGGAATTTTGTGCAAAATAACAAAAAAAGCATTCTCCCCAAAGCCCCTCCTCTAGCGCTACTACGACATATATTCATTAAAGTCCATTTTGATTTTAGCACGCATACCCCAAGAAATTCGCTGATCTTGTTTGGAAAAATATTTGCAAGATAACAGACCCTATAATGCTGACAATTGAAGACCTCAGATTTTCATTCCATGAACATTTTTTTAAATAGCGAGCAAATCCAAAATTTTTATTAAATATTTCAATATTATTTGAAGAATATTTGCTATTAAAATATAAAAAACCAATCAAATCCAATAAATTTTTTAAATAAATCTGTTATTTTCGCATATGCTTTAAAAAAAATTTACATTTTAATCCATTTATTTGAAAAAAGTCTTGCATATTTGTAATTTTATGGTATAATGGTAGATGTTTTTAACAATATGCTCGATTTGAGCGAAATTATGGAGGTATGTAGCTATATTTAAGGTTAAAATTTTTACGGCAATTTTGGGTGTTACACTCGCATCTACACCGATCATTTACGGTTTGATTTCTAATTCGAATCAACTTCAACAAAGTAAACAAGAAATTTCAAAAACTAATCCGCTGAAAGTTGGAAAAGGAAACCAAAAAGGCAAAGAAAACAAAAAATTTGAAGAAGGCTCAGACGATGAAAAAAAATCTGTGGCCCCAGAAGATCCACCCCCAGAAGGCGTAGAAGACCCAAAAGATCCGCCAAACGGCGATGAATATTGTTTTGAAGATTTTATGCAAAAAGATGACAAAATTAAACTTTTGGGTAATAAGCGAAAAATTAAATTTTCAAATAAATCTGGAAATGCTTTAAATAGCAACAAAGAAAACACTAACAACGAAAGTATTTCAAATTCAACCTCAACAACTCTCAATTCTTTTCAAGACGCAAAGGAAAAAAATGAAATTAATGAACTGACAAAACAAAAAGAAACAGAAAAAACAAAAGAATTGAAGAAAGTTTTTGAACAAATTCAAAATTATCTTCCCGAATATAAACTAGTCAACAGCGATATTTCTAATTCATATCTTAAAAAGCGTGACTTGTTAGTTAACAAAACCAAACAGCTTTTAGAGCACGATTCAGACGTTTGCCAAAATAGCGATGGAGACTGCGAAGAGCTGTTGGCTAAAATTAAAGAGCTGTCAAAAGAAATTTCGATGTATTATGAAATGTGCGAATATAAAGCAAGACTCAATAAGATTTCTTCGTCTATGCAGCAATATGCTAACGAACTCAAGGAGCAATATCATAAATCCCTCTCTCAAGACGCCTCTCAACTCTATGAAACAGCTTGTGGCATGCAAAATGATTACTATTTGTCTAAAATGTTCAGCCAAGTCAAAAATAATATATTAAAGTCTGATATTATATCACCTAATGCCCTAGACAGCTGCTCAAATCTTGAAAACAAAAACAGCAAAATGATAAAAAACTTTCAAAAAGACCTGGAAGAAATGGAAAAAAAATATATAAATTGTAAAAAAAGACTTGATAGACAAATTAAAAAATTGGAGGCTAATCCCAATAAAGGGGCGCCAAATCCGGCTATTAAAGACTTTATTCCACAGCCCAAAGTCATAATAATAAAAAAAGTTCCAGAAAATTAAGCCTTTGAATTATTCATTAGGAGCTTAAAAATTGTTTTGTGTGTGGTTTTTGTGGTGTAAATATAAAATATTTGCTAAAGCATACTTTTTTTTAAATTAAGGGGAGTGAATGCGTTATGTTAAAAGCAAACAAGTGGCTCGCGGTTTTGTGTGCGTCAGCATCAGCTATATCCACAGTCAGCGCATATAATTTGTTTTTCAGTTCCAACACAGCTGACCAAAGCCGCCATGAAACAGCAAAACAAAAACCGCCCAACAAAACCTGTGAATTAGAAAATGCAAATGTTGATGACATTATTTCAGACAGTTCTAGGCCCAAGTTTCACCCCGGCGTTAAGCCTGATGATCCGCCGCCACCTCCTCCTCGCGTAGTCAAGCAGTGGAAACGAGGCGTTGCTTTGCCCTCAATCGAAGAAAATATTGACATTTATCTTAAAAGATCACAAAAACTCCCAATCGAAGATATTATAAATAATAATTCTAAGCAAGATGATAGTAATAAAAAAGTTGCTATGCCTGATATTTCAGCTCCCAATCTAAAAATTAATAATAATGTTTTGGAGCAACAATCAAAAGATTTTGTTTCCTGTATGAACGAACGTTTTACCATATTCGGAAAAAAGGTTCGAAAAGATTATATTAAAAGTGTTGCAGGCAGGCTTGAGTTTGTAGATAACTCCAAGAAAAATTTATCCAGCCAAAGTATTAAAGATTTTAGTCAACAATTCAACAGTTTAATTCCGGATTCAGAAACAAAAGATTTCGTTACGATGTTTGGAGGAACCAGTTTTCAAAAAGGCAGCTTAGATAATGATGCTATTAATGATATAGTTTCCAAGCATTATCAAGAAAGATCAAACAACCAAAAAATTAGAGAAATCAGCGAACAATTTAACGCGCTCTCTAAAGATTCAACGCAAAACAACGCCTTCAACACTATCAATATTAATATTCTAAAAAAACAGAAATTTCAAGAGGCTGATTTTGCATCATCAAAAAGCGACCAAGAAAAATCAAACAACCAAAAAATTAGAGAAGTCAGCGAACAATTTAACGCGCTCTCTAAAGATTTAACGCAAAACGACGCCTTCGACACTATCAATATTAATATTCTAAAAAAACAAAAATTTCAAGAAGCTGATTTCGCATCATCAAAAAGCGACCAAGAAAGATCAAACAACCAAAAAATTAGAGAAATCAGCGAACAATTTAACGCGCTCTCTAAAGATTCAACGCAAAACGACGCCTTCGACACTATCAATATTAATATTCTAAAAAAACAAAAATTTCAAGAAGCT
>CADAPX010000048.1 GCA_902789925.1 Oscillospiraceae bacterium
TGACGTTGGGATTGCAGAGCAACACGCTGTGACATATGCAGCTGGGCTTGCGGCTTCTGGAATGATTCCAATTTTTGCTGTGTATTCAACGTTTTTGCAGAGGGGATATGACCAGATTGTTCATGACGCTGCAATACAAAATGAACACATAGTGCTTTGTGTTGACAGGGCGGGGATTGTTGGAGAAGACGGCGAGACCCATCAAGGCATTTTTGACACGGCTTTTTTGACTTCGATTCCAAATATGACGCTTTACTGCCCTTGCAACTATGCTGAGCTTAAGGGAATGCTAGAGCGCGCGATATATGAAACTCCGGGACTGGTTGCGGTGAGATATCCAAGGGGAGTTCAGGATGAGATATTGGCAAATTATGAAGACTTTGATGTGAGCCATAGGGTCATTGGCGAGTCGGATATTTTGATTGTGACGTATGGGAGGCTTGTTGGTCAAGCTTTGAGGGCCAGGGAATCTTTAAAAAAGCGTGGAATTTTTGTTGCGGTAATGAAGATTGGAAAAATATGTCCGATTGAACGAGAAATTTTGACTGAATTAAAAAAATATCGACAAATTTTCTTTTTTGAAGAGGGGATAAAGCGCGGCGGAATCGGCGAACACATAATTGCTGATTTGGCCCAGGATGGATTTAGCGGCAAATGGAGTTTGACTGCAATAGACAATTTGTTTGTTCCCCAATCGCGTGTATATTCGGCCTTGGAAGACCTGGGGCTTGACCACAAAAGCATGGAGCAAAAGATCGCAGAAAGTCAAGCAAATCTTGAGTATGGAAATCTTTTAATTGTCGGAAGGGGCTAGACAGTTGAAAAAAATCAGGATAGATCAATTAATTTTAAAAAGAGGGCTTGAGCAATCTCGTGAAAAAGCAAAGGCGCTTATAATGAGCGGGGTGGTTTTGGTTGATGGAGAGCGCGTTGACAAGGCCGGGGAAATGGTTTTGGAAAACTGTGAAATAAAAATTAAAGGATCGCTTAAATATGTTAGCAGAGGGGGATTGAAGCTTGAGAAGGCGGTTTTGAGCTTAAAGCTTGATCTTTCTGGTCTTGTTTGTTTGGATGTTGGCGCGTCGACCGGCGGTTTCACAGATTGCATGCTTCAAAATGGCGCACGTAAAGTGTATGCCGTGGATGTTGGATATGGTCAACTTGCCTGGAAGCTCAGGGTTGACGAGAGGGTTAAGAGCTTGGAGAGGGTGAATGCAAGATATTTAACCAAGGCTCAGGTTCCGGAGGATATTGATTTTGCGTCGGTTGATGTTTCATTTATTTCGCTAACGTTGGTTTTGCCGGTTTTATATGGATTTTTGAAGAAAGATGCTGTGGCGGTTGTTTTGATCAAGCCCCAGTTTGAAGCCGGAAGAGATCAGGTTGGAAAAAAGGGCGTTGTTAGGGATTTGAAGGTTCATGAGGCGGTTTTGGAAAAGATATACTCGTTTTGTGTGAATACCGGTTTTAGCGTTATATATATGGACTATTCGCCGATTCAAGGCCCCGAAGGAAACATTGAATATTTATTTGCATTGAAAAAAGGCGATTTTGGAAGCGTTGGCGAAGATTTGATTGTTGATTTGGTCAAAAATTCCCATGATAATTTTAATAAAAATCATAAACAGTAGCATATTTTTATATCAAGTCATGTTTTAAAGGAGGAATTGTTGCTTTATGAAAATTTTTTTTATTGTCAATGTGGCTAAGAAAAAAGCGATCCAAAAGGCTAAAGACGCGATTTTGTTTTTGAGAAAATTGGGCTGCCAGTGCGCTGTTGAGCGGGAAGTTTCGGGTTTTTTTGATGGAAATGTTGAATTGCAAAGCGTTGATATGATACATAAATATGACTTTATTATCGCAGTTGGCGGGGATGGAACGGTTCTTGCTGCGTGTGAATATGCTGTTAAATTTGACATGCCGATTTTGGGAATAAACGCCGGCCATATGGGCTTTTTGTGTGGTTTGGAGGGGAATGATTTAAAAAAGCTTGACCAGGTATCTCGCGGAACATATTCTGAAAAAAGGCGGATGCTGCTTGAAGTTGAGCATGGCGGCAAAAAGCATATCGCGGTTAATGATGCGGTTTTTGTTAAGCCGGTTTTGGGGAGTTTGATTAATTTGAAAGTTTTCGAAAAAAACGATTTTGTTATAGAATATCGGACAGATTCTGTTTTATTTTCAACTCCGACCGGTTCAACAGCCTATGCATTGGCAAATGGTGGGCCTATTTCAGACCCAAATCTTAAATTTATATCTATGTCGCCAATTTGTGCGCATTCGCTAATATCTAGGACATATTTGTTTTCTCAAGGCGCGGAATTGATCGTTGAGATCGGAAAAAAAGATCAAGCGTATTTGGTTGTTGATGGAGTCCAGAGGTGTCTTTTAAACAGCGGAGACCGGGTTAAAATCAGAAAAAGCGACAAAACATTGCGTCTTGTTTATTTGAAAGATGTCCCCTTTTTTAAACTTGTTCGAAAAAAGTTCTTGCCAAAATAAAAAAATTGTCGGCTAAAATTTGATTGAGTGCGCTAAAAAATAGGAGGGAAAAGTCTTGTTAATTAATCTATATATAAAAAATTTGGCTGTTGTTGAAAAAGCAACGCTGGATTTTGGAAAGGGAATGAACCTGTTCACAGGCGAGACTGGGGCGGGCAAATCGATAATAATTGGCGCGATAAATTTCATAATTGGCGGAAGATGTTCGAAAAATATGGTTCGGGCTGGGGAAAAAAAGGCCGTGGTTGTCGCAACTTTTCAGGATCTTTCGGAAGATGTTCGGGATTTTGCTAAAAGTCAAGACTGGGATATATCTGACGATCAGCTGATCATTCAGCGCGACCTTTTTGCTGATGGGAGAACTTTGTCGAAAGTTAATGGAATGCCGGTTAATGTTTCGATTCTGCGTCAGCTCGGCGGGTTTTTGGTCAACATTCACGGCCAGAGGGATAGCCAAATTTTGCTCTTTCCTGAAAAACATTTGAATATATTGGATAATTATGGCGACTTGAATGAAATTTTAGCTAAATATCAATATCATTTTGAACGTCTAAAAAAAATAAACTCGGAGCTTATCAAAATAAAATCAGATCAGGCCGCAAAATCCGAGCAAATTGAAAGCATTTCGGGACAGATTCGCGAAATCCAGCAGGCGGCCATTGAGGAAGGGGAGGACGTTGAGCTTGAGAGCGAATCCAGGTCAATCAAAAACTCAGCGAAAATTTTAGAAAATTTAAGTCTTGCGCATGAAATTTTAGTTGGAAATGATGAATCAAGCGGAGCTGTTGACATGCTAAATGACGCTTGCTTGCGTCTTGAGACGGCGGCGGAATACTATGACGATGTTTCGGTTTTGGCGGAAAAACTTCGAGGATTGTTGTTTGAAGTTCAAGAAATTTCATATGAAATTGGAAATAAATGCCAGAATCTCGATTTTAATCCAAATAAGCTCGATTTAATTGAAAGCCGGCTTGACGAAATTTTTAAAATAAAGCGAAAATATGGCCCGTCAATCAGCGATGTTAATAATAGGTTGAATTTTTTAGAGTCTGAGCTTGAAAAAATAGAATTATATGATGTTAGGCAAAATGAGTTGATTGTTTCTCAAAAATCTGAGACAAAATGTTTAAAAGATCTTGGGGAAGAGCTTTCGCAAAAAAGGCGGGCTGTCGCTTCAAAATTTGTCAGGGCAGTTTCTGATGAGCTTGCTTTTTTAGACATGCAGGGCGTTAAATTTGAGGTGAATATATTTCCATCAAAAGACAAAGTGTGTGGGATGGAGTGTGTTGAGTTTTTGATTTCAACAAATGCGGGAGAGCCTCCAAAGCCAATTGGCAAAATTGCGTCTGGGGGGGAATTGTCGAGGATCATGCTTGCCATAAAGAACGTTTTGGCGCAAAAAGATCGGGTTTCGACTTTAATCTTTGATGAAATAGACACTGGAGTTTCGGGTTCTGCTGCGCAAAAGATCGGGTTGAAGCTTAAACAAGTTTCCAAAAACAGGCAGGTTTTTTGCGTGACGCATTTAGCGCAAATCGCAGCTTTAGCAGATTCACACTTCAAAATTTTCAAAAAAACTTTAAATGGAAGGTCTTTTGCTGAGGTTTCGGAGCTTGATGAGCCAGGACGAGTTGAGGAGGTTGCAAGAATTATGGCGGCTGGGTCAATAACGAATTTAAACCTGCAAACGGCGCGCGAGATGATCGAAAAAGGGCGCAAAAGCTAGAAGAAGAAAAAATGACTTCCCGATTAATTTCAAAGAGAAGTCATTTTTTTATTGTTTTTTATTTTTGAAAGTGGGTTATATTAATTTTACTGTCTTTAAAATCAACGACTATTTCGGTTGAATTTGACAAATTTTCTTTGAGGATAACTCTTGCGATTTCAGTTTCGATGTTTCTTTGAATGAAGCGTTTGAGCGGCCGGGCGCCATATATTGGGTTATATCCGTTTTCTATGATAAATTCTTTAGCTTTGGGCGTTAATATGCAGGTTAGTTGTCTTGATTTTAAACGCTCGTTTAATAAATTAATTTGTATGTCTAAAATTTTAGATATGTTGTCTTTAGATAGCGGCTTATAGAGGACAATTTCATCCAGCCTGTTTAAAAATTCCGGCTTGAATGATTGCCTGAGGATTGCTTTGATTTCGGCTCGAGCTTCTTTTTTGATTTGGCCGCAGTCGTCGATTCCATCAAGCAAAATGTCAGATCCAAGGTTTGATGTTAAGATGATTATTGTGTTTTTAAAATCGACAGTGTGGCCCTGGGAATCGGTTATTCTTCCATCATCTAAAACTTGGAGTAATATGTTGAAAACGTCTGGATGAGCTTTTTCGATCTCGTCAAACAGTATAACAGAATATGGTTTGCGCCTGATTGCTTCAGTCAGCTGGCCGCCTTCTTCATAGCCAACATATCCCGGAGGAGCGCCAACAAGCCTGCTAACTGTGTGCTTTTCCATATATTCTGTCATGTCGATTCTGACGATGTTTCGCTGGTCATCAAACAAATTTTGGGCTAAAGTTTTTGCAAGCTCGGTTTTTCCAACGCCTGTTGGCCCCAAAAACAGGAAAGAACCGATTGGCCGATTTGGATCTTGGATTCCCGCGCGCGAACGAATGATTGCGTCTGTGACTTTTCTGACCGCCTCGTCTTGGCCGATGACCCTTTTGTTGATCGCTTCGGGGAGCTTGAGAATTTTTTCCTGTTGGCCCTCCATGAGCTTTGAAGTTGGAATTCCTGTCCAACGCTGAATAATCTGCGCAATTTCCTTTTCCGTGACCTTATCTCGAAGCAGCGACCTGGTTTTGAGCGAGCCCATTGCCAACTTTTCCTCTTGTTCAAGCTCTTTTTTCAGGGCAGGGAGTTTCCCATATTTGAGTTCTGCTGCTTTGTTTAAATCATAATTTTGCTCGGCTTGTTCGATGTCTGAATTAAGCTTTTCGAGTTTTTCCCGCAGCTTTTGAACTTTTTGGATTGCGGATTTTTCGTTTTCCCATTTCGCTTTCAGAAGGTTAAACTGTTCCCGAAGATCGGAGAGCTCTTTTTGAATTTCCAGAAGATGTTCTTTTGAAAGCTCGTCTTTTTCTTTTTTCAGGGCAGCTTCTTCGATCTGGTGCTGAATGATTTTTCGCTGGATTATGTCAAGTTCTGTTGGCATCGAGTCTATTTCAGTTCGAATCATAGCACACGCTTCGTCTATTAAATCTATCGCTTTATCCGGTAAAAATCTGTCTGTTATATATCTGTCAGACAGCATAGCAGCGGTTATTATGGCTTGGTCTTGGATATGGACCCCGTGATATATTTCATATCGATCCTTCAAGCCGCGCAGTATGGCGATAGTGTCTTCAACGGAGGGTTGGTTGACCATGACAGGTTGAAATCGTCGTTCCAGGGCGGGATCTTTTTCAATATATTTTCTATATTCGTCAAGCGTTGTTGCTCCAATGCAGTGAAGCTCGCCTCTTGCAAGCATCGGTTTCAGAAGATTTCCAGCGTCCATTGAGCCTTCAGTTTTTCCAGCGCCGACAATGGTGTGTAGCTCATCAATAAACATTATGATTTTCCCGTCTGATTTTTTGATTTCAGCCAAAACCGCTTTGAGTCTTTCTTCAAATTCTCCTCGAAATTTTGCCCCAGCAATCAATGATCCCATATCTAGCGAAAAAATTATCTTGTCTTTCAAAGAATTTGGAACGTCTCCTCGAACAATCCTTTGGGCCAGGCCTTCTGCGATTGCGGTTTTTCCAACCCCGGGCTCTCCGATCAAAACGGGATTGTTTTTGGACTTTCTTGATAAAATGCGAATGACATTTCGAATTTCATCGTCTCTTCCGATGACGGGGTCAAGCTTTTTGCTTTTTGCGTGTTCAACCAGATTTATTCCAAATTTTTTCAAAGCGTCATATGTTGATTCGGGGGTGTCGCTGGTTATTCTTGTCGATCCGCGGACTTGAGACAGGATTTTTAAGAAGTCATTTTTATTTATGTTAAATATTCGAAATATTTCTTTTAGTTTCAGCGAATTTTCAATGATTGAAATAAAAATGTGTTCAACTGAAATATACTCGTCTTTCATTGAATTTGCAATTTGTTCGGCAGAATTCAGGACATGATCAACTTCACCGGAAATGTATATTTTACTTGCTTCTTGGCTTGTTTGGCCAATTTTTGGGAGGTTTTCGATTTCTTTTCTGATCGCCGAAACAAACCCGTCTAAATTGACCTGTTGCCTTTTTAAAAGCTCTGGAATCAATCCATCTTGTTGCGTTAGCAAAGCAAGCAGCAGATGATATATGTCTAGAGTTGAATTTTTATATTGTGTTGTTAAATTTTGAGCCTCTTGAATGGCCTCGATCGATTTTTGAGTTAATTTTTGTGAATCCACTTTTGGTCAATCCTTTCATTAAACAGTCTTTTTAAGAGATGTTATATTAACTTGGACAAAAAATCCAAAAAATATTATATCACAAATTTATCTAAAATAAAAGTCGAAATTTCGGGGAGATATATGCTAAATGTGTGGTTTTCAGTTGCTGTTTTGGAAGGTTTAATCGGTTTTTGCATTGCTTTTTAACAATCCCAATAAATTTTATTATTATTATTTTTAAAAGTTAAAGCTAAAATATGGCGGTTAAATTATTGGTGTTTTTGTGTTAGATCCCCATATTATCGGAATATTTTCAATATATTCTTCAATTTGTGCTAATTCGACAAAAATTCTTGACTTAATATTTATACGGTGTATAATATATATTAGGG
This sequence comes from Oscillospiraceae bacterium, assembly GCA_902789925.1. GTDB lineage: Bacteria > Bacillota > Clostridia > Oscillospirales > Ruminococcaceae > RUG12519. The sequence goes on from CADAPX010000048.1 coordinate 7,268, forward strand.
GGAGGTGATGGTTAATGATTTTTATGGTGGTTATGTTTAAACAATAATTTTTTTAATAAATATGTTATTTTTAGCTAAAAATGGTTTATTATTAGTAAAAATTTATTAAATGTTATGTTAAAATTGTGGTTTATTACATAAAATATTGTTTGATAAAATATTAAAAACTAGTATGAAAAATTTTGATCAAAAATTGCCTCTATAGAGCGTAAGTATTAATTAAAAATAGGAAAACGTCTTTTAATGTCGATAATATCTGTTAAAAATTAACTTATTTAGAAATTATTTAAAAATTATATTGAAAGGAGAAAAATTATGAATGCTGTGGAATTTATTTTTTATAATAGAATAATGTCAAGCCCCCAAAATAGGGACAAGCTGAATTTTTTAGGCAATCAGGATAAAATTTATGATTTTTTTTGTGAAAATGGCTATAACAAAAATTTTGATGTTTTTAAGGTTGAATTGAAAGATTTTCTAAATTCAGATGGAACAGTAAAAATGATTTTTGATTATGATGATTCGGAGCTTTCGGATGAAATGCTTGATCAGGTTGCTGGCGGAGGAGCCAACCCGAAGCGTGTTATAATAGGCGGGCTGTCTGCCTTGCTGCTTGCGTGCGGTGGTCTTTCCATGGTCAACACCTGGGATACTAATAAAAACGCTCAAATCGAATCAGGCGCTTCTTTAGACCCCAAAAATGATGGCGCTAAACCGGGACAAGACTCAGGTTTTGAATTTAATCGAGATGATGGGAAAAGGGAAGACGAGGTTGATAAAAAAAGAAGACTTCCTGGCCCTGGAGACGGCGGAGACGGAGGAGGTGGCGGACCCGCTGGACCTGCTAGAGGCAGGAAAAAAGATGCTTTCGGAAGGTTGGCTGATGGCGGAAGATCGCCTGGAGGCGGCGGCGGATCTGACTTTGGCCATTTTAGAAGAGGAAGATTTGACGGCAAAGGCTCGCAGTCTAGAGGTCGTGTTGGGAGAATTGAAAGAAATTTAGATGGTGTTGAAGTAAAGGCAAAGTATGGCCCGAATAATGAATTTGAAAATCAAATTAAGCAATTTGAAGATTTGCAAAGGAATATGCAAAACAGAATCAATCAAATGGAAGTCCAGAAAGTTGGATTTGTTAATCAATTAAACACATTCAGAAGCGAAATTGATTCATTAAGAAAATACAACCAAGCTAAAGACAGTGAAATTGCTAGACTGAGGATTGAATTAGATAAAGTAAATCGTGAAAACTTGAATTTAAAAAATAGTAGCAGAGATTTACAAAATCAAGTTGGCGATTCAAATGATTTGATTGTTAAATTGCGGCAAGAAAATGCAGCGTTAAGAAATGCAAATATTGGGTTGCAAAGAGAAAATGTTGAGTTAAAAAATGCAAATGCTGGGTTCCAGAGAGAACATACAAGGCTGCAAAACGCAAATGTTGAATTAACAAATCGTGTTAATGATTTGACTAATCAGTTTAATGCTTTGCAGAATGAAAATATTAGACTGAATGATGATTTGAAAAAATCAAGCAGTGATAATGCTGAATTGGTTAATGCAAATGAACAGTTGAGAAACAGAATTAGTGGTTTGCAGGATGACATTAATTCATTGCAGGATCAATTGAACGATGCTGAGAATCAAAATGCCGCTTTAAATGAGCGGTTGAAGAATAAAGATAATGACTTGAAGGATTTGAATGATAGAAATAAAAAATTGCAGGATGAAATTGGTTTGTTGCGGGGCAAAGATGATGCGTTGCAGGAATTGCAGGATGAAATTAATTCATTGCAGGATCAATTGAACGATGCTGAAAATCGAAATGTCGCTTTGAATGAGCGGTTGAAAAATAAAGATAATGACTTGAAGGATTTGAATGATAGAAATAAAAAATTGCAGGATGAAATTGGTTTGTTGCGGGGTCAATTGAAAAATTCTGAGAATCAAAATGTTGCTTTAAATGAGCGGTTGCAGAACAAAGATGATGCGTTGCAGGAATTGCAG
>CADAPX010000049.1 GCA_902789925.1 Oscillospiraceae bacterium
TTTAACATTTTTCATTCCTTAAAAAATCAACAAACATCGAAGCGTCTCGAATGCAAACGGGGTCCGGCGTGACAACAATCAAAAATATATCTGATATGTTTTTGGTTTTGGCCGTCATAGCATATCCCGATGGAAGATCAAAAATTATGTTGTCATAAATATTTTTCAAACTCTCACAAATTTTAAGCAGGTCTTTGTGGTTTAAAGTTTGTTCAAAGTTGGTTGATGCGGGCAAAAAGTGAAGATGATCAAAATTTTCAACGGGTTGAATAGCATCGACAAGTTCGCAATTTCCCGAAACAAAGTCCCCAATATCATAAACAATTTGGTCTGTGTTTAAGATAATGTCCAGGCCTCGAAACCCGCAATCAGTCTCGATAATTATGGTTTTTTCGCCATGACCTGCCATAGATTTTGCAAGATGACAAGATATTGTTGATTTTCCAACTCCGCCTTTTCCTGAAGCAATTGAAAATATTTTTGCCATTTAAAACTCCTTGACCTTAAAACAAACATTTAAAAACTACTGCGCCCTTGACTGTTTTATTTGATTATATATCGCAACCAGTTGAGAAAAAAACGGCGTTGCATAGTCTCCGTCTTCGATTATCATCCCCATGGCAATTTCGGGGTTGGATGCTGGATATATTCCAACTGCTGCGGCGTTAAACAGATCCTTTCTGGCGTCGGAATACTGGGGAGAACCTGATTTGCAGGCTATGTCAAGGCGAGACAAAGAATCAAACGTTTGGGCCATTTGCTTCATTCCTTCAATTGTTGTTTCCCACGCAACGTTTTCTTGGGAAAGCTCGCTGAGAATCTGGGGCTTGATTTCTTTTATGGTTTCGCTGCCGTCATATTTATCAATGGATTTTAAAACATGAGCCGCATACCTTGTTCCTTTGTTTGCAATTGTCATTTGGCAAATTGCCATTTGAAGCGGCGTGACATAAACTTCTGCCTGGCCAATTCCAGTTTGATATGTGTATCCAACATAATATGGAGCGCCGAGATTTCGATAGTATTCGGGATTTGTCACTCGGCCGTCTGAATTATATAGCTCAAGCCCGGAATCGGTTGCAAAGCCAAATTTAGGAGCATATTCATCGATTAAATCAATTCCCATATACCTGGCAACGTTGTAAAAATAATGGTTACAGGACCATTTTAAGGCGGTGTATAGGGTGGTTGGGCCATGGTGGCCGTTATGGTGTAGACAGCCCATCTGTGTGTCTAAAAAAGGGTCGGAGCAATTAAAAACTGTTGATGGGTTTATGGTGTTGGTATATAGACCAGCTGCGGACATGAAGGTTTTAAAGGTTGATCCTGGGCGATATAGCTCGACTAATGCGCGGTTTTTTAAAGGAGAGACGCTTTGAGATTTTAGGGCATTATAGTTTTCGTTATATGTGTTTATGTCATAGTAGGGATATGTCACCGCGGCGAGAACTTCTCCGGTTTTTGTGTCTAAAACAACAAGCCCCGCGCCTTTGGAACGCGCCTGAGTGTTGCTGTGAGCCTGTGTGTATGCTGCAAGGGCCTCCTGAAGGCTTTTTTGAAGATCAAAGTCTATTGTCAGCTTAATGGTGTTTCCAGGCTTTGGCTCATCTCCTTCCTCATAGTATTGGTTGGATATATTCCCATCCGCATCCTTCTCAACCGTCAGCATTCCACTTTGCCCCCGAAGTTCATCTTCACAAAGGCTCTCAATCCCGCTTTTCCCAACAAAGTCACTTAACGCATAGTTTTTGCTTTTATATTTTTCGGCTTCTTCTGCATATATTGGGCCAACATTTCCGATAATATGAGGCGCGACATCTCCTGAAATATATTGCCTGGTTGAAGTTTCGGATATTGATATTCCTTTGATTTTTCCTTTCATTTCGATGATTTTTCCAGCAAAGCTTGGATCTATTTTTTCAACCATAGCAAAATTTCCTGAATATGCAAAATCTTTAATCAGCATCATCGCCCGAACCATCGCTATTTCCCTGGTCTGCTTTTCATTATAACCCGATATGTTATATTTTTCAACTATTAAATATATTGAATCTTTAGCAGTTGCATATTTTTGCTGGGAGAGGAGGTTTTTTAATTTGTTTGCTTCGTTTTGTTTGTCTTTTTTAAACTCCAAACGGCCAAGACGAGTTATTGGCGAGTTTTCTTCCCAGTTGACGCCGTTTTCATCAAGAATTTCAATCAAATTTAAAATTATTTGGTTTCCCTCTTGGTTTTTTTTGCAAACCGTTTCTTCGCTGTCGTTTAACTCTGGAAGCGGAAATTCCCTGTTTATCACAAGGCTTAAATTCAAAGCATTCGTCACCAATTTTTTTCCGTTCCTGTCAACAATTTCGCCTCTGGCGGCGGGGATTATTTGCTTGGTTTGATTTATGTTTGCTGCGAGTTTAGAATATTTATCCGCGTCAACTATTTGATATTTAACAAGCGTCAAGGCTGCAACTGAAAAGCAAACCAAAAGCGATATGAAAAAAACTGCAAGCCTTGCCAAGCCAGAATTTGAATCTTTTTTTTGATTTTTAGCCATTAATTTTTCGCCCCCAAGCGTCTATGCTAAAGCCCTGATGAATACTCGGCTGTTTTTTCTTTTTTGAGTCGTTTAATTATGAATCCACACACAAAATACACAAAAGGAGTTATAAAAATCGTGTATGCAGCTGTTGGAATAATGTGATATGTCCAAATGCTCCAAGAATTTTCAAAATCCCAAATCATATATCTGAAAACAAAATCAATAAAATAGTATACCATCATCGAAATTAAAGTCAGGAAAATTGAATTGATGGCGCTTGCGTGAGCAAAATAAAAGCAATTTAGAGAAGAAAACACGCAAACAGCAATTAAAATCAGCGATGAATATCCAAACAATCTTCCTGAAAAACAATCCCAAAAACACCCACAAATTCCTCCAAATATGGCCGCATCTTTTTGACCAAGAAACATTGAACATCCAACCGAAAAAGGCAAAAACAAAACAGGCCTCTGGCCGAAAATTTCAAACAAGCCAACGGTTGACTGGAGGATTGAAACAATGAATATGCAAAAAATCAACAAAGCCCATTTTTTAATCAACTTCCGCTTTTTGTTCATTCAAAATCCTCCCATATTCTTCAGCTTTTTTCGGGCAAAACCTGCTGGCCAGTGAATTTTTTAACAACAATCACGTCTTTAACAGAAACTATGTCTTCGGCGGGATCGACAACAGCATACGCCGACATTCCATTGGAGCTAACCCTGATTTCCTTGACTTTTCCGATGATTAGGTTGGGAGGATATAGCCCGCCTCCGCCTGATGTTGAGATGATGTCTTCAGGCTCGAGGGCGGTTGACTTGTCTAGATGGAGCATAGCACACAAGTTGTCTCCGATTAAATCCGCCTGGCCAGAAACAATTCCAATTTCATTTTTTTCAAGACATGTTGAAGATATTTTAATGTTTAGGCCCAGAATTGTTGTGACTTTGCTATATGTTTGCGCAACATTTGTGACTATTCCAACCAGGCCACGATTTGTTATCACTGGAGAGTTTTTCAAAACGCCATTTTGAGTTCCGACGTTGATTGTGAAGGTATATAGATCATCAGGATCCCGCGCAACAACCCTTGCAGGCTCGATTTCAAAACTTGGATTAGAGGATTTTATCCCGGAAGCATCTTTAAGCTGCTGGTTTTCAATTTTGATTTGTTCATATTCAACAAGCTTTTTTTGAAGATTTGCAATTTCATCTTTTAAAAGAACATTTTCTTCCTTATATTTGGTTCCTTGAAAAACTTGGTCAAAAAAGCTGGAAACCGAATCATTCGCCGTCGTTGCAAGATCTGTGAATGGTTTTGTGATGGTTCCAAGGATCTGCTCTGGAGCAAGCAAATTTCCAGTTGACGCTTCAAAAACTATCAAACCAACCAAAGACCCCATAACAACAAGTAATATTTTAAACAATCCACTTTTAAAAAAATCCTGCAAAATTTGGGCCCCCTTAATCCTAGATCAAAATTGGCGTGATAACCATCCGCAAAAGCCAATTGACAAGGCGAATTATACAATGAGTAAAACAATGTTTAGTCTGTTAAAACATCGCGCAACCGGTCAATGTCTTCAAGGACCATCCCCGTTCCATCAGCAACGCAATCCAAAGGATTTTCCGCGATATTAACCGGCATTCCAGTTTCTTGGTTGATCAATTTATCAAGACCTCGCAGCAAAGCTCCCCCTCCAGTTAGGGTTATTCCTTGTTCGATGATGTCTGCGGCAAGCTCTGGAGGAGTCTTTTCCAGGGTTATATGGACAGCATCCAAAACGCTTTCAATTGATTCTTTAAACGCCTCTCGGATTTCGTCGGATGAGATTTCAATGTTTTCAGGGAGCCCGTTTAGCAAATTTCGGCCTTTGATGCTCATGGTTTCTTCAACTTCAAACGGATATGCTGAGCCTATTTGAAGTTTTATTGTTTCAGCTGTTCTTTCGCCAATAAGCAGATTATATTTCTTCTTTATGTAGCTTATTATAGCAGCATCAAACTCATCCCCCCCAACTCTGACAGATTTTGCAGCAACTATTCCGCCCAAAGAAATGACAGCAACTTCTGAAGTTCCGCCTCCAATGTCAACAACCATGCTGCCAGTTGGCTCAGCAACAGGAAGCCCAGCCCCAATCGCCGCAGCCATAGGCTCTTCGATAATGTAAACTTTTTTAGCTCCTGCTCGCTCGGTTGCTTCTTTAACTGCGCGCCGCTCAACAGCAGTCACGCCGGATGGAATGCAAATTATGATTCGTGGCTTTAAAATAACCCTCCTGTTTAGCGCTTTTTTAATAAATTGTTGAAGCATGGCGGTTGTTATGTCAAAATCAGCAATAACGCCATCTTTTAAAGGCCGAACCGCAGTTATCGAGCCTGGCGTCCTTCCAATGACGTCTTTTGCCTCTTGGCCAACGCTTTTGACTATGTCTGTCCGAGTGTCAACAGCAACAACGGACGGCTCGCGAATGATGATGCCCTTGCCCTTCATAAAAATCAAAGTGTTTGCTGTTCCTAAATCAATTCCCAAATCTCTTGAAAAACCCATTAAAAAATCCTGCCTCTCTAAAAATTTCAATTAATTATATATACATAAGCTAGACTTCGCTCATATGGTAATGTTATAATAACATGCCAAAAAACATTATAATATATTATAACATATTTCTCAATGGTTTTATACATATTTTACAGTTTTCCCATATTTGGAAGGTTTATTTTCGTCATTATTGTCATATCTCACAAAATTTCGGCCAAAACTTTTCGCTAAAAACCTCTATAGTATAGCCCTCGAGTATAATTGTTATCTGGTTTTGCGTTTTGTATAAAATTTTTTGTTATGGTTTTGGCCTGGCTTTTGGTTTCAACTGTGAATTTTAAAACTTCAAAATCAACATTTTCAAGCTCCCTTTGCCGATCCGCCATCCACAAAACATCTGAATTAAAGATCGTGTGACACTTATTTTGACATCTGACTGGGAAAAGTTTTCCTTTGCGGTCTTTTAAACATGAATTATTACCACACTCTTTGCAGCTTTTGTTTATTGGACAGTTTCTTGAAACCATAAGCGCAAGCCTCCCAAAAGCAACCGCGCCCAGCGGAATTTTTTTAGCAATTTTTGAAATTGTTTTAAGGCAGCACTCCGCAGAAACGATAAAGTCGCAAAATCCGATTTTCTCCAAAACCTGGGCGCTTTGACTGTTTGCGATGTTAAGCCCTAGGCCAGCGTGGATTGAAAAGCCCTCAAGGAGCGGTATTTGCCCCAAATTTTGAATTGTTGCATGCAAAACCCCCATTTTTTTAATTTTGTTGATTTTGTGGATAATATTCGACTCATTTTCAAAACTAGCTTGAGGCATGAGAATTCCAATTTTGTTTATTATTGGCAAGATTTCTCGCTCGTTGTCTAAAATCTCGTCCATATTTAAACTTATTAGCTCAAAATAATCCTTGCAAACAACCTGCTGAATTTTTTCGCATTCAGCTCGAAGTCGCCGTCCGTTTTTTGGAGTTTGGGGGCTTTTTTGCCTAAAACAAAAATCAAAGTTAAATCCTTGGCAACTTGTTTTAGGGGCGCAAAACTTGGCTCGTTTTTGAGCCAAAGCCGAAACTGCGCGCTTTTTGAGCTTGTTTATCTGCGAATTTGAAACATATAGATCACAATCACCAAGTAATTCGAATTTTTTGAGCCTATATATCGTTTGGCCAAGTTTTTCAAAACATTTGCGAACTTCGTTTTCATTTAAAGCCCTGGTTTTTGCTTTTTCAGGGAGATCTCCGCTGATTTTGATTTCAAAGCTTGAGTCGCGCAGTTTCAAAACAACAGGCTGATTTTTTTTGACGGTTAAGGAAACATCAACATAAAATTTTTGAAGCGGAATGCGATACAGCTGCCTAATTTTAGAATATATTCCTTCTTTGGGAGCGTCTTTTCTAGACCTGACTCCAAACATTTTTCGCCCAATGTCATTTTCAATATAACCATTTGTAAAACCTTCGCGCGAAAAGACTTTTAGTAATATATCTTTGTCATATGGCTTTTCATCCAGAGCTTTTCTATATTCCATAGTTGCGGCGGCGACATATTCCGGGCGTTTCATTCTTCCTTCAATTTTAAATGAACAAACGCCGATTTCTTTTAGTTTTTTAATTGAATCTATGCAGCACAGGTCTTTTAAAGACAAATCTGGGCGGGGAGGTTTTGAAACAGAAAATGGAAGCCGACAAGGCTGGGCGCAATCTCCCCTGTTTGCGCTTCTTCCGCCAAGCATCGCGCTCATAAAACACTGCCCCGAAAAGCAAAAGCAAAGGGCCCCATGGACAAAAACTTCAATTTCAACTCCTTCTTTGCAAACCTCGGATATTTCGCAAAGAGTCATTTCTCTTGAAAGAATCGCCCTTGAAACGCCAAGTTTTTTCAAAAACCTGACTCCAGACAGGGAATTGATTCCCATTTGAGTTGAAGCGTGGATCCTAAAATTTGGAGCAACCCGTTTTACGAGGTTTAAAACCCCAAGATCCTGAACAATCACAGCATCAACGCCGAACTTTTGCAAGATTGGAATGATATTTTCGAGGCTTTCAAGCTCTTTGTCGTTTAAAATAGTGTTTAAAGTCAGATAGGCTTTTGCTCCAAAGCTGTGGCAAAACTGGACAACTTTTTCAACTTCATCAAGTTCAAAATTTTGAGCATTTTGCCGAGCATTAAATTTTTTCAGCCCAAAATAAACCGCGTCCGCTCCGCAATATATCGCGGCTTTTAGTTTTTCAAAACTCCCCGCAGGAGCAAGCAATTCAGTCATATTTTTACTACGATACTTTCTGCTTTTTTCAAATTATTGAGCTTTTAAGTCTATATATATCTATTTCCGCCTGCAACTTTTTATTTTTGTCGACGGCCTCTTCAAGCTGTTTTGAGAGGGAAGCAACTTTTGATTTGAGTTCTCGAGATTCATCTGCGCTGAGTTTTGTTTGACTCAGCATGCTGTCCATGGTTTTTGCCATTTTGACGTTTTCGCTGGCTGATTCAAGCGAAACCAAAACCGCCGCGTCCAGCAAAGAAATTCCCTCGTCATTTCCAAATATTTCTTGATATTTTTTATCGACAACTCTCGCAACTCCCATGATAAACTCCGAAGATTCATCAGATTCCAAAGTGTATTTTTTATTGCATATGTAGACATCTGTTTTATTTTTAGACATATATATCCCCCAAAATCCATTATATTAAGTTCACACACAAACTCACTTCTATAGATTATACACCAAACATTTTAAAATTAAAAGCCCTATTTTAGCAAAAATTAAATTTTTTATTTATTTTTTCATTTGGGAGCCATATCTTCAGCCAATTTCCCAGGTTTTTCATGAGGCAGTGGGGGGTTTGGGTTATATTTGTCCCCTCAATCGCCCCTGCTTAAAATATCAAGCTTTTTAATTAAAAACCCAATATATTAAGCCATCCTCAATCGCGTTCCCAAAAACCATGCAAGGGTCGATTTAACCGCCGCCAGCTCACCATCAACCATGCAATTCAACCTCATTTAAAGCGCCCCCTATTTTAAAGATCCCTTGAGAAGTGGTAGGTTTGCGTCCTTGAGGGCGGCTCCCTCAATCGCTCCTTGCTTAAAATATATGGCTCTTTGCTTGAAAAACCCAATATATTAAGCAATCCTCAATCGCGTTCCCAAAAAAAAACGAACCCCAAGCGGGAAAGAAAACTCTCTTCCCCGCTTGAAATCAAAAATCACAATAAACAATAATTAAATTTAGTCTTAGTCTGGTTTTTCTTCATGGTCTCCGACTTTATCACTATATAACCTGTCAATCACTTTTTGCAAAGCATCCGCTCTTTCTTTGCATGCATCAAGATTAGTTGGATTATTACCTAACTGAATCCAAACAGCTTCAGCAACCCGGTATGCCATATAGGCAGTTTTTAATTTGGATTCCAAGTCGATGCCTTTTTCCAAAGCCTTTTTAGCCGATTTACAAGCCTTTTCAGCAACATTCCAAGCAGTCTTAGCCTGGCCGTCGGAGGCGTTGTAGGCGTAGGTGGCGGCGGTGGCGACGGCGTTGACGGCGGAGGTGGCGGCGGAGGTGGCGACGGCGTTGACGGCGTCGTCGGCGGAGGTGGCGGCGATGACGGCGTCGTCGGCGGAGGCGGCGGAGGCGGCGTCGGCGGCGGCGTAGGCGGCGGCGTAGGCGGCGTTTAACATTCCTTTAATGTCTGCAATGATATATACATCTCTCATCGAGTTGCCAACTATCTCTTGAGCATATACAATCCCCGGACCTTGAACCAAAAGCAACCGATTTTGAGACAATATACTTAGAGCTAACAATTTGACCTTTGTTTAATTCTTTAAAGTCAGCTTTAAGCGGCGCCGTTATAACGCCTGTCTTCCCCGTCCCAGCAAAAACATTCATTGGTAGGCTCGCCAAAGGTTGGGCAGCCAAAACAAGAGCAAGGGCGATTGATGCGAGTTTCTTTTTCAGTTTGAATTTATTACGCATATAAATTTCCTCCCTTTAAATATTTTTTATTAACGCTTCCATAAATATTTGTTAGGATGGAGTTTTTTTAACAACCCCCTAAAATATAAAGGAAACGCCAAAAGGGCGCTCCAGAGGGCAAAAAATCCCAATGAAGCGCTCTTTTAGCGCAACCAAAACAAAAAATCCCAATGAAGCGCTCTTTTAGCGCAACCAAAACAAGGCCGCCTTCCAACAAAGCAAAACAGCCAACATATCCATATAAAAGGGCAAAACCATAGCACGGCTCGGCTCGGCTCGGCTCGGCTCGGCTCGGCTCGGCTCGGCTAAAGCATTTTAGCAAGTCTTCCATAAGCTTGTCAACCCCTTTTTTAAAAAAACCACAATTTATTTTCAATAAGATTAATTAACAAACTTTCCAACCACGCGGATCCCATTATACAACATTTCGACAAAAAAGTCAAGCGCTTTTTAAGGTTTTTTTGGTTATATTTGTCCCCTCCTCCTCTTCGTTAAAAATATCCGACTCTTTATCCAAAAAACCCAGTATATTAAGCAATCCTCGATCACGTCCCAAAAACAATGCAAAGACTAGGTAAGTGCCGCCCGCCCACCATCAACCATGCGATTCAATCTCATTTAAATCGCCCCCTCTTTGAAAGCGCCCTTAACAAACCAAGGTCAAAAGGCGTGACAACGCCCTCAAGGACGCCAAACTACCTCTTATCACGGACACTTTCAAAGGGACTTGAGCTTGAGGAAGGTTTAATACTAAAGCCAGTTGTGAGCCGGCAGCTCGAGGACGCTTAACTATCACTTCTCACGGACACTTTCAAAAGAACTGTGCTTGAGTCGGGTGACATTACAGTTAGTTATAAATAGACAACTCTCAAGGACGCAAACCTACCCCTTCTCACGGACACTTTCAAAGGGACTTGCGCTTGAGAAAGGTTTAATATTACAGTTAGTTATAAGCGGGCGGCTCAAGGACGCTTAACTACCACTTGTCACGGACGCTTTCAAAGGGACTGTGCTTGAGGAAGGTTTAATATTACAGTTAGTTGTGAACAGGCGGCTCAAGGACGCCAAACTACCTCTTCTCACGGACGCTTTCAAAAGAACTGTGCTTGAGAAAGGTTTAATATTACAGTTAGTTATAAGCGGGCGGCTCAAGGACGCAAACCTACCACTTGTCACGGAGGCTTTCAAAGGAACTGCGCTTGAGGAAGGTTGAATTGCACAGCCCGTTGTGAGCGGGCGGCGTTTTGATTGGTTTTTGCATTGTTTTTTTTAACGTGATTGAGGATTGATTAACATACTGGGTTTTTAGTTAAAGAGCCCGATATTTTAAGCAAGGAGCGATTGAGGGGACAAATATAACCCAATAAAATAATACAAATAGTCACTTTATCCTTAAATATTTATGCTTTGACGCGAGCGAAATTTTGTGATATCATATTTTGTAGGTGTTAATTATTTGAAAAATATGTTTTCATTTTCAGTATGGAGTGTGATTTTTGTTATGAAACTAGGCATGGTTGGGCTTCCAAACGTCGGCAAGAGCACATTGTTTAATGCCCTTTCAGGAGGCGGCGCGCAATCCGCAAACTACCCTTTTTGCACAATTGACCCAAATGTTGGGATTGTTTCAGTCCCAGATTCAAGGCTTGATGACCTTGCAAGAATATATAACCCAAAAAAGGTGACTCCGGCCGTTTTGGAATTTGTTGATATTGCTGGGCTTGTTAAAGGCGCCTCAAAAGGAGAAGGCCTTGGAAACAAATTTTTATCAAACATTCGTGAAGTTGACGCTGTTATCCACGTTGTTCGCTGTTTTGAAGATTCAAACATTGTTCATGTGGACGGTTCAATAGACCCCATTCGCGACATTGAGACAATAAACCTCGAGCTTATTTTTTCCGATATCGAAATTTTGCAGCGCAGGATTGAAAAAATTAAAAAGCAATCCAAAGCAGACAAATCACTTTTGAGCCAAATTGATCTTTTGGAAGCATTGCTTGGTTGGCTGGAGGATGGAAAAAGCGCAAGAGGCTTTGAAACTCATTCTGAAGACGATCGGCTTTTTCTTGATTCTTTGGAGCTTTTGTCGAGAAAACCGGTGATATATGCGGCTAATTTATCTGAAAAAGACTATGAAAATGGCTTAAAAACCCACCCTGGCCTTCAAAAAGTTATTGAATTTTCAAGTTCTGAAAATGCGGCCGTGTTCCCCATTTGCGCAAAAATTGAGGAAGATTTAAGCGAAATGTCCTTTGAAGACAGGAAGCTTTTTCTGGAAGATTTGGGCCTTGAAGAATCCGGTCTTAGCAGGATAATTAAAACGAGTTATAAATTATTGGGGCTTATCTCATATTTAACAGCTGGAGAACCTGAAGTTCGCGCATGGACCATAAAAAAAGGAACCAAGGCCCCTCAAGCAGCCGGCAAAATTCACTCTGATTTTGAAAAAGGCTTCATTCGCGCTGAAGTTGTTTCGTTTGATGATTTCATAAAATGCGGGAGCATGGCGGCTTCGAAGGAAAAGGGCCTGGTCAGGCTTGAGGGCAAAAATTATGTGATGCAAGACGGAGATATTGTTTTGTTTAGATTTAATGTTTAATAAATTTTTAGCTATATAAAAAATACTTAAATCTTGTTTGAAATATAGCGCGTGCATAAAGTATTTACCGACAAATATTTCATAGTCTGTAGTGTCGTCCTCTCTTTGTCTTGACTTAATTCTTTCAAAGCGCAATTTGGGGTTTGCAAATACTGAAAGGATTATGAAGTTATCAAAGTTTTCTTTAAAGAGATCCACCTCAAAAGGACTTCTTATTCCCTCAACGATAATGGATTTGTCAAATCCTTCTTTCAGGATTTCTTTGATTTCTTTTATAGTTAGTTCTGCAACAATATACTGGCCATGTTCTTTTCTTAGGTTTTGTGCAGTTTCTTTTGTTGATTCTCCACGTTTTTTAGCTTCTTTTCTTATGATGTCACCCATGCTTATAACCATTGCTCCTTTTTGGAGAGCAATTTCAGAAACCAAGCCTTTTCCTGAACCGGGTAATCCTGATATTCCCATAATTTTCATTGTATGTCCTCTTTTATTTTAAATGAATTTAATGATTCTTCCAAATTAATCTTATTGTCAAAATCTTTAATCATTCCTTTTAGCAGTTCTTTATCCTGTGATTTTAAGTCGTCAGCTATCTT
>CADAPX010000050.1 GCA_902789925.1 Oscillospiraceae bacterium
CAACAAAAAGGTTAAAAAGCTTGCGATGAAATCTGCGCTTTCTTCTAAATTGGCCGAATCTGAGCTTGTTTTGGTCGATAATGTTGAAATGAATGAATATAGCACCAAAAAATTCATGAAAATTCTAAGTGCTTTAGGCGCGGACAAAAAAGCTTTGGTTGTTTTGTCGAAAATAGACGATAAAGTCAAAAAGAGCGCATCCAACATAAAAGGAGTCAAGACGGCGTATTTTGGCGAGCTCAATGTATATGACATATTAAACCACGACAAGCTCATTTTAGACATTGGAGCGCTCAGCAAAATAGAGGAGGTGTATGAATAATGAACCTTTGTGCTCATGACATTATTTTGCGCCCCATAGTCACAGAACACACAATGCGGGGAATGCAGCAGCGTAAATACACTTTCAAAGTTGCAAAAAGCGCTAATAAAATACAAATCAAAGGAGCTGTTGAAGAGCTTTTTGGCGTTAAAATTTCCAAAGTCAACACCCTCAACTGCAAGGGGCGATATGTTCGTCATCGTTCTGAACGATGACGTAGAAATCCGCATTGCGTGATGAACAGCCGAAATATGTAACGTTCTGATCGTTTATGCTGAAGGTTTTGGTGTAAAGGTTACGGCATTCCTCGGAAAGATTTTTTGATATGTTTTCAAGTGTTCTGAACATTTCAAGTTTTTATAACGCTTGAGATTTGGGGCGTCCGAGAAGGAGAGAGAGAGATGGCTATTAAAAGCTATAAACCAACAACCGCCTCAAGGCGCAACATGACCGTGACAGACTATTCCGGTTTATCTGGAGTTCGGCCCGAGAAGAGTTTGCTCAAACCTTTGAAAAAACATTCAGGCCGCAACAACACCGGAAAGATCACAGTTCGCCACAGGGGCGGCGGAAACAGAAAAAAATATCGCGTTATCGATTTTCGGCGCGACAAAATTGGAATCAGCGCAACAGTTCAAACGATCGAATATGATCCAAACAGGTCTGCGCACATTGCCCTTTTAAAATATGAAGACGGGGAAAAACGATATATCATCGCGCCTAACGGACTTTGCGTTGGAGACATTATTAGAAACGGTGCTGATGCGGATATAAAGCCCGGAAATGCGCTTTCTATGAAGGACATTCCGGTTGGAACATTTATCCACAACATAGAATTATATCCAGGCAAAGGGGCTGTTCTTGTCCGCTCTGCTGGCAACATGGCCCAGCTTATGGCAAAAGAAGGGAAATATGCTCTGGTCCGGCTTCCTTCCGGAGAGCTTCGAAAAATTCCGGTTGTTTGTTTTGCAACAATTGGGCAGGTTGGAAATTTAGATCATGAAAACGTTAAAGTTGGAAAAGCCGGCAAGACGCGCCATAAAGGCTTTAGGCCAACAGTTCGCGGATCTGTCATGAACCCTAACGACCACCCTCACGGCGGAGGAGAAGGAAAATCGCCAGTTGGAAGGCCGGGGCCTGTCACCCCATGGGGCAAACCAGCTTTGGGCTATAAAACCCGCAAGAAACACAACCGTTCGGATAAATTCATCGTTAAACGCAGGACCGCTAAGTAAAGGCTCATATATATAAATGGAAGAAAAACTTTGAAAGGAGGAAAACTTCATATGGGAAGATCCGTTAAAAAGGGGCCATATGTCCAACCGGTTCTTTTAAAAAGAGTTCAGGAAATGAATGAAAATCGCGAGAAAAAAGTTTTAAAAACATGGTCTCGTTCATCAACAATATTTCCGGATTTTGTTGGACACACCTTTGCAGTTCATGACGGTCGCAAGCATATTCCTGTTTATATTACTGAAGATATGGTTGGTCATAAGCTCGGTGAATTCGCTCCAACGCGAACCTATAAAGGGCATGCTGGAGCTAAAACGTCAAAATAAGCCGAGAGGAGGGTATATTAAAATATGGAAGCAACAGCTAGGTTGAAATTTATCAGGATTTCGCCACGAAAAGTGAAAATAGTTCTTGATTTAATTCGAGGAAGAAAAACAACTGAAGCCATGGCAATTTTGAAACACACTCCAAAAGCGGCTTGTGAAGACTTAAAAAAGTTGCTTAAATCTGCTGTGGCTAATGCGGAAAATAATTTTAACATGGACTCGAGCAATTTATATGTTTCAACATGTTTTGCAACGCCGGGCCCAACGCTTAAAAGAATCAGGCCGGTTTCAAAAGGCCGGGCGCATCGCATATTTAAAAGAACATCTCACATCACCCTGAAGGTTAGGGAAATTGAGAATCAGGAAGGAGGGAAATCGTGATATGGGCCAAAAAGTTAACCCACATGGCTTGAGAGTTGGCGTCATTAAAAATTGGGACTCTCGCTGGTTTACTGGAAAGAAAAATTTTGGAAACATGATTCTTGAGGACTATAAAATCCGCAAATTTTTAAAAGAGAGACTATATGCAGCTGGGATTTCAAAAATTGAAATTGAACGCAGCGCAACAAAAACCAAGTTTCATATCCACTGCGCCAAACCCGGAATCGGTATTGGAAAAGGCGGGTCTGAAATTGAAAAGTTAAAATCTCAAGTCGAGAAAATGGTTAAATCAAATGTATATATAAACATTGTTGAGGTCAGAAGTCCTGACAAAAACGCTCAACTTGTTGCGGAGAGCATCGCAGCCCAGCTTGAGCGAAGAGTTTCATTTAGAAGAGCCATGAAACAGTCTATTGGGCGAACAATGAAGCTTAAAGCCAAGGGAATTAAAATTAGAGTTGCTGGGCGTTTAGGCGGGGCTGAAATTGCGCGCAGCGAGAGCTACCACGAAGGAACAATTCCTTTGCAGACTCTCCGCGCAGACATAGATTATGGCTTTGCTGAAGCGAAAACAACCTATGGCAGGATCGGCGTCAAAGTTTGGATATATAAAGGAGAAGTTTTGGGAAATGAGCCTGAAGCCCAGCCTGAAAATCCACGCAGACGTCGCAATAATCGTCGAGGTGGCGCTTCTAGAGAGGAAGGAGGCAACCAGTAATGTTATTGCCAAAACGTGTTAAATTTCGCCGTGTTCACCGCGGCCGCATGAAGGGAAAAGCAACAAGAGGAAATAAGATCACATACGGTGAATTTGGCCTTCAAGCGCTTGAACCAGGATGGATAACGTCTAATCAAATTGAAGCTGCGCGTGTTGCTATGACGCGTTATATTAAGCGTGGGGGGCAGGTTTGGATTAAAATTTTTCCAGACAAACCCATAACCAAAAAGCCCGCGGAAGTTCGAATGGGAAAAGGAAAAGGCGCGCCTGAATTTTGGGTTGCAGTTGTTAAACCAGGAAGAGTTATGTTTGAAATAGGCGGAATTCCGAAAGAGACGGCGCGAGAGGCTATGAGGCTTGCTATGCATAAATTGCCAATCAAATGCAAATTTTTGATTAGGAATCAAGGAACGGATGGTGAGCAATAATGAAAGCTAGTGAACTCAGAAAAAATGGTGTTGACGAACTTCGAAAAAAATTAAAGGAACTGAAAGCTGAGCTTTTTAATTTGCGTTTTCAAAATGCCGTTAATCAGCTGGAAAACCCGATGAGGATTCGGATTGTTAAAAAAGACATAGCCAGGATTTTAACAATCATTCGTGAGCGTGAACTGAAAAAAGATGTTGATTAATCTGAAAATGAAGGGGGGTTGGAAAGCGGTGAGTGAGCCAAGAAAGCTTAGGAAAACTCGAGTTGGAAGGGTTGTTAGCAATAAAATGGACAAAACAGCCGTTGTTGCTGTTGTTGACAATGTTCGTCACCCGCTTTACAAAAAGATTGTTAAAAGAACTGTTAAATTAAAGGCGCACGATCAAGACAACAGTTGTCTTATTGGGGATAAGGTCCAGATTATGGAAACTCGTCCTTTGTCAAAGTGCAAAAGATGGAGAATTGTCAGCGTTTTGGAGAAGGCAAAATAGAAAAATTTGCTTTAAAAATGCGGTGACAACAGTTAGGAGGAACGCATTGTGATACAGATGCAAACGTATCTCAAAGTGGCCGACAACACAGGAGCCAAATCGCTTATGTGTATTCGTGTTCTTGGAGGGTCGCGCAAGAGATATGCAAATATAGGAGATGTTGTTGTTGCTTCAGTCAAAAAAGCAACACCGGGCGGCGTTGTTAAAAAAGGCGATGTTGTTAAAGCGGTTATTGTTCGCTCGGCAAGAGGCGTCCGCAGAGACGACGGAACATATATTCGCTTTGATGAAAATGCTGCTGTTATAATTAAAGAAGACAAAAATCCCAGAGGAACGCGAATCTTTGGGCCGGTTGCCAGAGAGCTTAGGGACAAGGACTATATGAAAATCCTTTCGCTTGCTCCTGAAGTGTTGTGAGGGGGGAGGTGCGAATAAAAAATGAAACAAAAGTTGCACGTTAAAACCGGCGACCAGGTTCAGGTTTTAAGCGGAAGAGAAAAGGGAAAACAAGGAAAAATTGTCCAGGTTTCTTTGAAAGAAAGAAAGGTTATTATTGAAAAGGTCAACCTTTCAAAAAAGCATCTCAAGCCAAGGCAGCAAGGCGCAGTTGGGAGCATAGTTGACGTTGAGTCGCCGATGTATGCGTCGAAGGTTATGCTTGTCTGCCCAAAATGCAGCAAACCAACTCGAATTGCCCACGGATTTGATGAACAGGGCAAAAAAATGCGAAAATGCAAACATTGTGATAACTTATTTTAGGGAAAGGAGGTTTTTCAGACGTGGCAAGATTAAAAGAAAAATATAAAAAAGAAGTTTCGCTAGAGCTAATGAAAAAATTTGGATATAAAAGCGTCATGGAGATCCCGAAGCTTGAAAAAGTTGTCATTAATGTTGGGGCAGGAGAGGCTAAAGACAATTCAAAGATTATTGGCGCGATAACGAACGATCTTGAAAAAATAACCGGCCAGCATCCAATAGTTTGTCGGGCCAAAAAGTCGGTTGCAAATTTTAAGGTTCGTGAAGGAATGAAAATTGGTTGTAAAGTGACTTTGCGCTCGGAGAAAATGTATGAATTTATAGATCGTCTTTTCAACGTTGCGCTGGCGCGTGTTCGTGACTTTAGAGGGCTTAATCCAAATTCTTTTGACGGACGAGGAAACTATAATATGGGCGTTAAAGAGCAGCTGATCTTCCCTGAGATTGATTTTGATAAAATAGACAAGACTCGAGGAATGGACATATGCTTCGTCACCACAGCAAAAACCGACGAAGAAGCCAAAGAGTTGCTTGGGCTCATGGGCGCGCCTTTTAAAAACAGTTAAGGGAGGAAAAACAAATGGCAAAAAAGTCTATGGTGGTTAAACAGCAAAGGAAGCCTAAGTTTTCCACCCGTGCTTACAACAGATGCAAGATATGCGGCAGGCCACATGCATATTTGCGAAAATATGGCGTGTGTCGCATATGTTTTAGGGAATTGGCATATAAAGGCTATATTCCGGGCGTCAAAAAATCCAGTTGGTAATAAGCAGACGCTATAATACTATAAGCACGAGTTAAAGGAGGTTTAGGATATGCAGATGACTGATACTATAGCTGATATGCTGACGCGCATTCGAAATGCAAGTTCATCTAAGCATGAAACGGTTGATGTTCCCGCGTCGAACATGAAAAAATCCATAGCAAAGATTCTTGCTCAAGAGGGATTTGTTGGAGGCTATGATATCATCGAGGATGATCGGCAAGGGGTCATTCGAATCAAATTAAAATATACAGAAAACAAAACGCCAGTTATTAGCGGGCTCAAAAGAGTTTCAAAGCCCGGCTTGAGAATGTATGCAAATTGTAAAGAACTGCCAAAAGTTATGAAAGGCTTGGGGGTTGCGATTATTTCGACGTCAAAAGGAGTTATGACGGACAAAGCGGCCAGGAAGGCTAATGCTGGCGGAGAAGTTCTGGCATTTGTCTGGTGAGGAGGAAAAGATATGTCAAGAATTGGTAATTCGCCCATTCAAGTTCCTGCCGGAGTTGATGTTACAATAAGCGGCAACCACATAGTTGTTAAAGGCCCTAAAGGGAGCTTGGAGAGAGATTTTAGCGAAAATATGGCTGTTTGCTTCAAAGACGGCGTCATAACAGTCAAAAGGCCTGACGATGACAAGAAAAATCGGAGTCTTCATGGGCTGACTCGGTCGCTGATTTTTAACATGGTTGAGGGCGTGACAAATGGCTTTAAAAAGGAGCTTGAGGTCAACGGAGTTGGATATAGAGTTCAAAAGCAGGGCAAGAATCTAGTTATGAACCTTGGTTTTTCGCATCAAGTTGTTGTTCCTGAAATTGATGGGATTCAAATTGATGTTCCAAATCAAAACTCAATTGTCATTTTGGGAGCTGATAAACAAAAAGTTGGCCAATTTGCAGCAGAAGTTCGGGAAAAAAGGCCCCCAGAGCCATATAAAGGCAAGGGCATTAAATATGCTGGCGAACACATTAAGCTTAAAGAAGGAAAGGCCGGCAAGGGATCTAAAGGTTAGAAGCGAAAAGGGGTGAAATAAAGCATGCTGACTAAACAAAGAGCAAAAAGACATCGCAGGGTTCGCGCGAAAGTTTCAGGAACAGCCAAACGGCCGAGACTTTGTGTCTTTCGTTCAGCTAAAAACATATATGCTCAAATCATCAACGACACCACTGGAACGACGCTTGCCAGCGCTTCTTCTGTTGAAAAGGAATTTGGCTTAGGCGGAGGCAATCAGGAAGCTGCCGAGAAGGTTGGGGAATTGATTGGAAAACGAGCGCTTGAAAAAGGAATTCAGCAGGTTGTTTTTGATCGCGGAGGTTATTTATATCACGGACGCGTTGAAAAACTTGCGCAGGGAGCTCGAAAAAGTGGGCTTAAATTTTAAAAAGGAGGGGGTTTAGTTTTGGCTAGAAAAGATAAAAATGAATCGGGTTCTTTGGAATTTCAAGAGAGAGTTGTTTCTATAAACCGCGTTTCAAAAACAGTTAAAGGCGGGCGAATTTTTAAATTTGCGGCTTTGGTTGTTGTTGGAGACGGCAAAGGAAGAATTGGAATGGGAATTGGCAAATCTGGAGAGGTTCCGGATGCTGTTAGGAAGGGAATCGAAAACGCAAAGAAAAATCTTTTAACGATCGCCCTCAAAGGGACAACGATTCCTCATGAAATAATTGGAGCGTATGGAGCGGGTCGAGTTCTCCTAAAGCCAGCTCCAGAAGGAACAGGAGTTATTGCTGGAGGGCCAGTTCGCGCTGTTGTTGAAATAGCAGGAATAAAAGACATTCGAACTAAAGCTCTTCGAAGCAACAATCCAATAAATGTTGTTCGCGCAACGCTTGCGGGCCTATGCGCTTTGCGTAATGTTGAAGATGTTGCAATAATTCGTGGAAAAACGCCGCAAGAAATTTTGGCTTAAAAAGGGGGCATTTAAAAATGGCGATTAGCATAAAACTGGTTAAAAGCTTGATAGGTGCCAATAAAAATCAAATTGCTGTTGCAAAATCGCTTGGTCTTAAAAAGATAGGGGATGTTGCTAAACAGCCAGACAATCTTGCAACCAGTGGAAAAATAAGCAAGATTTCCCATCTTGTTGAAGTGATATCTGAATAAAACCAAAAAAGGAAGAGGGGGGTGTGAAATTTTATGAAGCTTTATGAATTGTCTCCGGCGCCGGGGTCGAAAAAATCTCGAAAAAGGCTTGGCCGCGGGGCTGGTTCGGGCCTTGGAAAGACGTCTGGAAAAGGAAACAAGGGGCAAAACGCGCGTTCGGGCGGAGGAGTTCGGCCTGGGTTTGAAGGAGGCCAGATGCCTTTGCAAAGAAGGGTCCCTAAGCGCGGATTCAACAACATTTTTGCTAAAAGATATGCTATAGTTAATGTCGGCGATCTTGAAAGGTTTGAAGATGGCTTTCGGGTTGACTTTGATTCCTTAAAGGCTGCTGGGCTGGTTAAAAAGAAATTTGACGGGCTTAAAGTTTTGGGAGATGGCGAGTTAACCAAAAAGCTAACTGTTGTTGCGTCGAAATTTTCAAATTCTGCTAAAATGAAGATTGAGAATCTGGGAGGAAAGGCCGAGGTGTAGTGGTATGTTCGAAGTGTTTTCAAAAGCTTTTGGCATTAAAGACTTAAAGCGTAAACTATTATTTACATTTTTGATAATCTTGATATATAGGATGGGGTCTGCAATTCCTGTTCCGTTTATTGACGCCTCCTACATAGAAAGCGCCATAAACCAAGCGGGCAGTTTTTTAGGATATTTGGACGTTATGTCTGGAGGAGGCCTGTCGACAGCAACCATATTTGCTTTGTCAATCACGCCATACATCAACTCATCAATCATCATTCAGCTTTTAACAGTTGCGATTCCTGCGCTCGAACGGCTCAAAGACGAAGGCGAGCAAGGTCGCAAAAAACTATCTCAAATAACGAGATATTTAACAATTATTTTGGCTTTAATTCAAGGAACAGGATATTATCTGCTTCTCAGGGCACATTACGCAGTTAAATACACCAGAGACTTTGACGGAATTTTTGCAGCTGTCATCATCGTCGCAACCTTAACAGCAGGAACAGCCTTTATCGTTTGGCTTGGAGAACGCGTCAGCGAAAGAGGAATTGGAAATGGAATATCAATAATTTTGTTTGCTGGAATGGTTTCAAGAGCTCCTTCGGCGATCATGTCTCTTTGGCATATGATTGAGGCGGCGATGGCTGGCAAATATGAATTCTATGCATATGTTCCCATAATTGTTGTGATATTTTTTGCAATGGTGGTTTTGATTGTTGTTATGCATCTGGGAGAGCGCAGGATCCCTATTCAATATGCGCAACGTGTTGTTGGTCGAAAGATGTATGCTGGTCAAAGCGCGCATATTCCCGTTAAAGTCAGCATGAGCGGCGTTATGCCAATAATTTTTGCAAGTTCAATTTTGGGAATGCCAAGCATGATAAGCGGATTTTTGCAGCCTGAGCAAGGAACATTTTGGTATGATTTCTTTTCATTTTTCAGATATGACTCCTGGTCATATGCTATAATATATTTCTTCTTGATAATCGCATTTAACTTCTTCTACGTTACGATTCAATATAATCCAATAGAAATCGCAAATAATTTGAGAAAGAGCAACGGTTCGATTCCGGGGATTCGGCCAGGAAAAGCGACTTCAGAATATATTTCTAAAGTTTTGTGGAGAATATCTATGGTTGGAGCGATAGGGCTGGCGTTTATTGCAGTTTTTCCGATTGTTTTTTCAAAGATAACATTATATATTTCTAATGTTCATTTAAATCTCGCTTTGGGAGGAACGTCGATTGTCATTATCGTTGGAGTTGCTCTTGAGACTGTTCGCGTTATTGAATCCCAGCTGACCATGCAGAAACACAAAGGCTTTTTGAGCTGAGATT
>CADAPX010000051.1 GCA_902789925.1 Oscillospiraceae bacterium
CCAATGAATGTTTTTGCTGGAACGGGGAAGACGGGCGTTATTAAAGCGCCTGAAGCTAAAAAAGTAACAGAAATCTTTATTTTAGGCTACCCTGCTAATAACGCAATTAACATTGGCAAGGACTTCACGCTCACAGCAACCTTTTTTCCGCCAGGTGCATATGAGGATTATAAAAAAGTTGAGTGGTCAAGCAGTAATCCCGACGTTGCAACTGTTGATGCAAGTACAGGAAACGTCAATGCACTTAAAGCAGGCCAAACCACAATCACAGCAACAGCAAAAAATGGATCAGACACTAACACAGACTGGGTAACAAAGGACGTAACTATTACTGTTTTGCAGCCAGTAACAGGAGTAACTATTGAAGGTATTCCTAAGAATTATGTGAACGTCAGCAACGAATTCACGCTCATCGCAAAACTTTCTCCCGACAATGTATCTGACCAGTACAAAGAAGTTGAGTGGTCAAGCAGTGATACCGACATTGCAACTGTTGATGCAAGTACAGGAAACGTCAATGCACTTAAAGCAGGCCAAGCCACAATCACAGCAACAGCAAAAAATGGATCAACAGACAAAAACGACAAGAAATCAACGTCTGTAGAGATTGCTGTTTTGCAACCATCAGAAAAAACTTATGTCATTGTAGACATTAATGGAATGTTAAACGCCGCCTACAACGCCGCCGCCAAAGCCGCCAACGCCGCCAAAGCCGCCAAAGCCGCCAACGCCGCCTACAACGCCGCCTACAACGCCGCCTACTACGCCGCCAAAGCCGACGCCGACGACAACGCCGCCTACTACGCCGCCTACGGCGCCGCCCACGCCGCCGCCTTCGCCGCCACCTATGCTAACGGCAAAAAGGATGGCGATACTTATGATGCTAACTCCTACGGAGCCTACGGCGCCGCCTTCGCCGCCGCCAAAGCCGCCCACGCCGACGCCAACAACTACAACGGGTGGGTCTCAAGCTATAAAGGAAAGGTTGATGGGGTTGTTAGCGCAATCGTTAAGGACTATAAAACAGATGATGAGCAAAAAAAGAAAGACTGGCTTGGCGCCACCTATGCTGCTGTTAAAGCTGCTAAAAAAATGACTGATGGAAAAGAGCTTGATCTGGAGGCCAAATTAAAAATTGCCTATATGGCATATAGAATTGCGCAATTTACTTGGCAACATAATACGGAGGATACTACTAAAGAAGTTAAGGCGGATGAGTGCAAAGAAAAAGCGGATGCTTTACAAGGAGTGATTGACGAGGTATATACTGATAAAGTTGGGGATATTGAAGGCAAGAAAATAAAACATTAAAAATATAATCGGAAGAATTTTGATTCCAAGCGGGAAGGAGGCTTTCTTTCCCGCTTGGAGTTTTTTTGGAACGCGATTGAGGATATTATAATATATTGGGTATTTTAATCAAAGAGTTGGATATTTTAAGCAGGAGCGATTGAGGGGACTGCCCTCAAGGACGCTAACCTACCACTTCTCAAGGGATCTTTAAAATAGGGGGTGCTTTAAATGAGGTTGAATTGCATGGTTGATGGTGAGCAGGCGGCGCTTACCCCGCCCTTGCATTGTTTTTTGGAACGCGATCAAAGATATTGTAATATGTTGGTTTTTTAGACAAAGAGTTGAATATTTTAAGCAGAAGGATTGAGGGGACTGCCCTCAAGGACGCCAACCTACCACTTGTCACGGACGCTTTCAAAGGAACCGCCCTTGAGTGGGGTTTAACATTCCAGCCCGTTGTGAGCTGGCGGCGCTTACCCAGCTCTTGCATTGTTTTTTGGAACGCGACCAGGGATATTGTAATATACTGAGTTTTTAATTAAAGAGCCTGATATTTTAAGCAGATAGGTGGAGAGGGCAGCCCTCAAGGACGCCAACCTACCACTTGTCACGGACGCTTTCAACTGGACTTTGGCTTTAGGAAGGTTTAATACTCAAGTCCGTTGTGAGCCGGCGGCGATTGAATCGGCTTTTGCATGGTTTTTTGGAACGCGATTGAGGATTGTTTAATATATTGAGTTTTTAATCAAAGAGCCTGATATTTTAAGCAGGGGCGATTGATGGAGCCGCTCTCAAGGACGCCAGCCTACCACTTGTCACGGACACTTTCAAAGGAACTTGAGCTTGAGGAAGATTTAATATTAAAGTCCGTTGTGAGCGGGCGGCGTTTTGCTTCGCTTTTGCATGGTTTTTTAAAACGCGAGTTGAGGATTGTTTAATATACAGGGTTTTTAATCAAAGAGCCTGATATTTTAAGCAGGAGCGATTGAGGGGACCGCCCTCAAGGACGCCAGCCTACCACTTGTCACGGACACTTTCAAAAGAACTGTGCTTGAGTGGGGTTTAACATTCCAGCCCGTTGTGAGCGGGCGGCGCTTACCCAGCCCTTGCATTGTTTTTTGAAACGCGATTGAGGATGGCTTAATATACTGGATTTTTAATTAAAGAGTCGGATATTTTAAGCAGGAGCTTTTGAGGGGACAAATATAACCCTAACCCAAAATACAAATTGTATTTTTTTTAATGTTTAGCACGCCCTCTACACAAAAAAAATTATTTTTATTAAATCGACAAACATTTTTTAGAAAAGGCTTTACTGGATTTTAAAAATGTATTATAATGAGCTCATAGAAATTTCAAAAAAATATATTGACTTTTTAGCTTGAACATTCTAATTTTTATTAATTCAATTCGCCATAAATCAACTTTTTTCGAGTGAAAGGATGAAACTAATATTGAATGGGAAAATTAAAAGCAAGAGTCAAATTTTAAATCTTATGAGAAGCAACAGCCGTATTTCCAGGGTTGAAATAGCTAGTTTGCTCGGCCTGACTCGTTCCGCAGTGACCATGGTCATTAAAGATTTGATCGCTCAAGGGGTTGTTCACGAAATCGAAAATCAGCCGTTGGATTTTTTCAACAAGAGAGGACAAAACAGGATATATTTGGAAATATGTCCTAACTTTAAATTTGTTTTTGGGGTTTCAATTCAGAAAAACATCGTCAGCATCGGGCTTTCAAACTTGATTGGAAAGGTTTTGAGCAAGCGTTATTTTGAACTTGAGGATAGCAAAAACATAACGAATTTGCTCAGAACAATTATTGCTGGATGTGGTAAGATATTGGATGAGGACTGTTTGGATTCAAATAATGTTTTGGCAATTGGAATTTGTTTTGATAATTCGTTTTTTAATGAATGTGTTGATGAAAACGAGTTATATTGTGAAATGTCAAACGTTTTGCAAAAAGAGCTGGATATTTTCGTCTGCTTTGATAAATTAATAAATGGTCTAACAATTGCCGAAGCATACTTTTACCATGTGCATGATATATTTTGTGCGCCGGGAAAATTTATATATATACACCTTTCTGATGAAATATTATCGTCGCTTGCCATAAAAATTCATCCATGGGAAGAATATATTTTAAGCGAATTAAATTTTGGGAAAATGCGATGTGTGTTTAAAAATAAATCAATTTTCGATCTCAGGCAAGCGGACTCAATCAACGACCATTCATCAATCAACGGAATCAAAAAAAACATAGATAAAATATATCGTGACTTGAAAGAGACGAATATATATGAATTGTTTCAGAAAAAAAACGTTCCTTTCAGTGACGCTGTTCTTTTTAACCCGTCAATAAATCTAGACAGCGCCTCTTTGAGCGTTATACAGGACGCGTGTCAGTGGCTTGGCGTTGGAATTTATAATTCAATCAATTTGTTAAACGCAGAAAAAGTCGTTTTTTCTGGAAGGGCTTTTGAAAATCCTAATATATCCGAAAATTTCAGAAACGAGTTGCAAAAAATTCTTCCAAAAAATTTTATAACAAAGGTTGACATAAGCAAAATCAAAACCAAAAATATTTTTTTGTCCGGATGCGCAATTGCGGTTAGGGACGGGTTAGCTCAATTTGTAGATATGATCTCGTGAAAAATATTTAATAAACATATTGAATTTTTAATTTTTATTTAGTGATTTTAAGCTCAAATCGGTTTTTTATTAAGAAAACCAAAGCCCCAACCAGACGGCCAAGGCTTTTAAATCATATATAACTAAAACAACAAAATAATATGAACAATCTAAACATTTTTCAACACAGTCAAATTAAAATCTATTGATATAACTTTTTCATATTGTTGATTTGTAATAAAATTTCATCTAAACAATTTCTAAAAGAGGTCGAATTTAGCAAAACATTATTATATTCTTTATCCGAAAAAGATATATTCGATTTTTCCAAAGATTTGTGAATTAAGCTTAATATTTTCTTTTTTTCATTCAAATCGGTTTCACTATTTTTATTAAATTTATCAATCTTTTGAGGGGGGAGGACGAAAAATCTGCTGCCCGTCAAGTCCCTCTTGCTTTCATAGTCATCCACCAAAGGGTCAAAAATAACACATTCATC
The DNA here is from genome assembly GCA_902789925.1 of Oscillospiraceae bacterium. Lineage (GTDB taxonomy): Bacteria > Bacillota > Clostridia > Oscillospirales > Ruminococcaceae > RUG12519. The sequence goes on from CADAPX010000051.1 coordinate 4,426, forward strand.
TAAATTAAAACTGACGCAGTCATCGTTTATATCAGCCTCTTTTAATAATTTAAACAATTCTAGTTCGCAATTTCCCTTGCCCGATTTATACCGATCGTAATCTTCGTTAAAGCTTTCCAGAGGGTAAATAAAATGGCGAGTTGTGTAAATTGTGTTTAATCGACAAGATATCACTTTTTGGCCATTACACCCTGTTATCATCTCGGTTAAATATACAATATTTTTTTTCAAGAGCTGGGTTAATTTTTCAACCAATTCTTTATTATCAACCTGCTCCTCGGATTCATTCAGAGCTGATTTTAGCTGCGAAATCAAAGAACAGATATAGGCCATTTCCCGACAAATTGCGTCCTTTTTATTTTGTACTGTTTGTAATTTTTCATAGAATAGATTTTCAAAATGACTTGCAATAGAGCAGTCTAACATATTCAAAATCCTTAATTCATCATACGCATAGTCAAAAATATTATCAATGTGTGAATAATCATTAAGAATACAGTCAATTACACCATTTGCATAGTTTTTGCATTCATTTTTATCCAAAGTTGAGTTAAATATATTTTCAAGTTTTTTCGATATATATTCATATAAATTAGACCTAACAGCGGTAAAAATTAATTTATAGTTGGGATTGTTTGTTAAATTTTCATCATTCTTTATTTTTTTCAACTCAAGCAATATAATATAGGTTGCCTCAATCTGTTTGGGAATATTGAAAATAGTTGAAGTTTCATAGGAAAATGTCAGTTTTTTTAAACAGTCATCAACTAAAATAGCGTTTTTCTTCCAAGCATCCGACCCTTTTTGAGAGTCTAAATACGATTTTATGGCAGACCGCAACGAAGAAACATCGCAAAAAATTTTCAACATATCCTTGATGTCATTTTTGCTTTTTTGCAAACAAATGTCAACAAGTTGTTTAGAATCCAAAACTTCAGAGCCGCAATCCGCGCCGCAAAAATCGAACTTTTTCTTCTTCGCAGCAGTCGAATTAGAAATCATTAAATCCATTTCCAAAGAGTCATTTTTCCTCTTTTTATTCAAGAAATGAACTTGATCAAGCGAAGATTTAAATAATATATTTGAATCATTAATAATCTTTTGAGACAATAATATTTTGGAGTCATTCAATTTTATATTAGATATATGAAAAGAGTTGGCGTTTTTATTTAATTCGTCATTTGATTTTATATTATTGGCGTCATTTTTTTGCACAGTTGACGCATCAGCTGTTTGTTTGTCCTTTATGGCATTTGCTGGAAAAAAGGCGGTTGCGAACATTAAAGAAGCGCTAAAAACAGCAATAAATTTATTGAAAATACATAATTTAACATTCATTATTGATAAAACCTCTACTATTTATTTTATTTAAAAATATTATCAACTTCTTGCGTCAATATTTTGTTTAATTCAAACTGAATCGAATTTATCATACCGCAAATTCTCTCTTGATCAGACGCAATGTTCATATAATTTTTCAGTTCTTTATCACACATATTGTCCATGTAATTTTGTAGTTCGCTTTGAAGATTTTGTATATTTGAATTAGTTTTTGTTAAAAAACCACACAATAAATCGAATTTATCTTTCCTTTGATCGTTATTAAAAGTTTTATTGAATAATTTTATATTTTTTACAACTTTTTCTAAAATTTCAGTCATATTTTGCTGAGGATTTTGGCTCGAATTTAATATATTATCGAGTTTACCTAAAATATTCATGATTGATATTTTTAAATCGCTTAAAATCAATCGACAAGCGTCTTTTTGAAGTTGTTCGCTGTTTTCAGGCAAATTAACCAATTCAGAACATTTATGATTCATCAAATTTTTATTAGTTAGTTTAAAAATATCAAAAATTCTTTGGTCTAATTCATTTATGTTCCTAGAATTATAAATATATTCATTATTTATAAGCTCAGGCAAATAATTGTTAATGTCTTCATTATCCATATAATTCATCGAATTGAATTTCAAAAATTCGTATATATGGTTTGATATTGTTTTTTTTGCTTTGTCTAAAATAGCATGCATAATATTATTATTTTCAGATATGTTCAGATTTTTATCAAGAGCGTTTAATAATTTTTGTGTTTTGAGAAAGTCCAACGAAATTTGAATCTTCTCATTCGGATCTAAACTGTCAAAACTGTCATTTAAAACATTCAAATATGAAAGAAGATTTTCGAAATCATTTCCAGTCAAATTATTGGAAACTGCTTGCTCTAGTTTGAGATTTATGGAATTTATCGCGGCAGCACACCCATTAAAACCATTTGAATTTTTATAACTTAAATCGCTAATAATTCCGTTAACATTAGATTTAATTAAACAGTCATATAATCCACACATCGAAAAATTAATATTCATCCCATAAATTGTCGCGTTAATTGAATTTATTTTATTTTGTAATATATTTATTTGGCTTTCAATCACACTCTTAGCTGTGGGTTGATTTGTGTATTTTAATTCATTTGCTTTTAATATTTTAAACTCTTGTCTTAAATCTTCATATTTTGCGATATATTCATCTTTGAGTTTAATAATTTTTTCTTCCAATTTCTTTAAATTTTCTTCATAAATTTTTAGCACAAACGCTTCTTCAGAACGCTTATATTCCAAATTGCGCAGAAACTCTTTGCCTAGTTTTTTTTCAATTAAGTCATTTAAAACTTTATCTGATTTTTCATAGCTCAAACAATCTACAGATTCGTCCTCTGCGCAACATATCGAATCATTTTCCTTCTCATCCTTGCATTTGGTTTGAGATTCAAAATCTTTTTTAGTTTTGTAATACTGGGCAATTGCATCCGCCAGTTTCAAGCCCAGTTCATCAATTTTTTTCGAAATATTGTCTACAGCGTTTTTGCGGGTTATGGACTCATCAACTTCCTTTGGAAGCTCTTTATTTGCCAATTTAGCATTTTTTGCTTTGTTGGCAGTAAGCCCGTTTTTTCCCGCGCAAACAGGCACAGCCAAACTAGCAACCATGACTGCTGCGCTTATAGTTGCAATAAATTTTTTTAAAACATTTAATTTTAGATTCATTCAATAGTACGCTTCTTTCCGATAAAATTTATCATTAATAAAATTATACATTATTTGAAACATGTTTCACGAAACTAGTGTATCATATTTTCCAGAAAATTACAAGATATAAATTAAAAAAATTATTAATAATTCAAATTGTGATGATTATATGTATATATTCTAATATTTTAAAATTAAAATGCATAATTTGCAACGTAAATCTTTTTTCTATATTATAATGAATTTTTGCAGCCAAACCTTTTTTCAAGTTTATTTATTGCGAAAACATATGAAGAAACAACAACCAAAAATGGAATATACCAGCTTAAAACAAGTGATAAACATGCCCCAGTATATCCCAGCAAAAAAGTCAAAACCATAGACCCAACAGAACGCACAAATATTCCCAACCCGTCCGCAAAAATTGTAGCAACCGTTTTGCCAAGAGCTTGAACAATATTTCTAAATGTGATCACTAAACAATAAGCTGGCCAGGCCGAAATAGCTATTTGAACATATTGCAAAGCCGCTTGCCTCGCTCCAAGTTCTTGCTCAGAGACAAAAAGGCCAACCAATTGGTCCCAAAACAAACATATCACTGCTCCAAAAATCACGCAAAACGTCATTCCAATAACAATGTTGGCGCGAACTCCTTCGGCTATCCGCTTTATTTTTTTAGCTCCAAAATTTTGCGCAGTGTATGTCGTTATTGCAGAGCCCAACGCTAGAAAGGTTAGGGTCAAAACATTGTCAATTTTTCGCGCAATACTGTATCCAGTGACCGCGTCAATTCCCAAATCGTTAATGGATGTTTGCAAAAAAACAGGACCAAGAGCCCCAATAACGAAGTTAGAAGATATGGGCAAGGCAATTTTTAAAAATTTTTTAGCATAAAATCGGTTAAAATTCTGCTTATTTCTTAGGCTTGGCATTAAAAACCCATACTTTTTGTAAATATATAGCGCGCATAAAATTGATGACATGCCTTGGCTGACTGCTGTTGCAAAAGCCACGCCACAAACGCCCAAATTTAAAACTGCAACATTAAAATAATCAAATCCAACGTTAAGCATTGCGGTTAAAACCAGAAAATATAGAGAGATCTTGCTGTCTCCCAGCGCCTTTGCAATTCCTGAAAAAAAGTTATATGCCATCATAAGGGGAAGGCCAGCGCAGGACACAAGCATAAACTCTAAAGCATGTCCAAAAGCTTCTTGAGGAGTTTCTGTTATGGTTAAAATTGATTCTGAAGAAAAAATCCCAACAGCAGCTAAAATAATCGACATCACAAACACAACAAGCATTGAGGTTGCAATGCAAATTCAGTGAATATCTTCACTGCAGTGCATGCACACCCAACCCCAGCAAAAGCATCAACCCCGAGAAGCTGACTAACAATGATCGAATCAGTCAAGTTATATATTTCCTGAAAAATGTTTCCAATCAAAAACGGAACCATAAATAAACATATAACTTTCATCGGCTTTCCTTTCGTCATCAAAACCATAAAAATTCACCTCCAAATTTTCAATTTTTTCGCCCCAACCACAGCTTCAATATCACTCAAAGCAACAGTCTAATATATATGACTTTATATGTATATTTAATTCTACAATTATTTTTCTATACTATACTATAATAAATCAATAAAACCAAAAAAACAATTGACATATTTAACAAATTTTCGAGTGGTTTTTTGTGCAAACTGCTATTGAAATTTAAATTTTTGACTTGACTTTAGAAAAAAATAATTTATAATTAAATCTGTGTGCGTGGTTTTCAACTTTTAACTTATTGCGCGATGTATTTAAGTGGACATTTGAAAGGGATTCATGTGTATATGGAACAAAAGCAAAAATTAATTCAAGGTCTTCAAGAAATAGTCACAGGGCTTTCTCAACAAGCCGACGGGCATAACATTCAATCAAAAATTTTTGCCTCACAAGGTTTTTCAAAGCTTGGCAAAAAATATGCAGAGCACGTTTTGGAAGAGAGGAGCTATGTCGACCAATTAATCGACCGGATTTTGGATTTAGGGGGCCAGATAAAAAATTCTTCCAAAGCGGAAACACCGGTCTATAATGACCCCATAGAATGGATAAAATATGACCTTAAAATATCTCAAGATGGCTTGGCTTGGCTTGCAACGCTTATCAAAGAAGCTCAAGATGACTTGACAACTTTTGATATTCTCAAAGAATATTACAAAGACGAAGAAGATGACATGTTTTGGGCGCAGCAGCAACTGGAATTAATAGAAAAAATTGGAGAGCAAAATTGGCTATATATGCAAGTGTGAAACCTTGAAAATTTTGCTCTTTTGGATGTGTTAAATAAATTAAAAATAAAAGCGCTTGTTGACAGCAAAAAAGCAGCAAGAGCTTTTATTTTTTAGGTTTATTTGAATTTTTTCGAGGAATATCATAGATCTCAACATGTCAAATTAAATAAAATTTAACCAAAAATTAACAAAAAATTAACACATTTAAAGCCAGAACGTGATATAATTCATATATGGTTACAGATTTATTTAAATGAAACCGTATTCAAAGTTCAAAAAAATACATATGGAGGAATATAAAGTGAAAAAGAAAATTTTAGTTAAATTGATAGCCCTGCTTTGCTCCTTAAGCGCAACATTTTCAGCAACAAGCCTTGTGGTTAGCGCTAATCCTAAAAAAACTTCAGAAAAAAATCCATCAATCAGCTCTTCAATCGGTCAAAATGCCAATGAGGATCAAAAACAAGTTGAAGATTTAATACGTGATCTTATGCTTTCATACGACGTTGAAAATATTGGTGAAGAGCCAACAAACGCAGCAAATATTGTTTCACAACTTGCAAAAAAGGAAAATTTTTATGGCCAAGAGGAAAAAATTATAAAAGCTATTGCATTTGTTTTTCAAAAAGACTATTTTGAAAATATGTCTGAAAACACTGCTGTTGAAATAAAGAATATATTGCAAAGATGCGCAAATAATCAAACTGCAAATAAATATATGGCATATGCCATGGGATATCTGCTTAGAAACAAGGCTTCCGTTGCTTTTGCTAATAACGAGCAAGACAAGCAAAAAATTAAAGAGATTTTAAAAAACTGCGCGTCTGGCGAAGAAACAAAGGAATATGTTACTTGGGCTATTAGCGGCTCATTTGATCAATACTATAAAGACGATTTTGAAGGAGCTTTAAAACTTTTAAAAACATGTTCAACCAATAAAGAAGCTCTCCCAGATATTTCATGTTATATGGATTCTTTGCTTGAAAAAAACAAAGACATCAATCCAAAAGATTTATATGATATTTTAAATATACTAAACTTGTGCGCAAGTGAATTTTCCTCAGTTTCAAGAGTCAAAGCTTTGAACAATCTACTCAAAAATCAACATTTTTGTGATTTACTTAAAGACCACAGCGACGTTAAAACCACCGTTGTGAATATATTGAAGCAATGCTATAAACTATCCCTATGTCATGATATAATCCAGCAAATTTTAACTGAAAATCCATTTAACCTATTTGATCAAGAATCAATAAACGCAATAATAAGCGTTCCAATAGAGACACGTCATGATTTAAGTCGATTTGGGCATTCTTTCAACATAAGTTTTGATCAACCACGAATAACTTCAGAAATTATCAATAAAAACATTATTGATATAGATAGTCATAATAAAAAAGACGAGGCCAGAAACAAAATTAGAGAGAGTATAAATTCTGATATATCAAAATATAATCTTTATGAATATGGTGGACTTAGTTTGGACTCGATACCCCTGCGCACTACACAGTATAAGTTGAACATTATTAGGAACATTATTAAATCAAAGGTTAAAAACAAGTTTGATCAATTTATGTATAAAAAAATTGCGCGATCAACTATAAATGTTATACGAGGCTGGATCTGGATATTTAAATATCATGAGGATGTTGCTCTAAAACATAAAGAAAAAAGCAATCAAGGATTTAATTTTCCACTCACAAAAATGACACTTAGCAATAGATTCATAGAACAGGAAAGAGATTTGATTAAAAAATTTCTGCTGAAAATAGTGTTCCAAGACATGGAATATTGTGAACCAATAGAATTCACAACCCAATATATATACGATCCGTATGATTGCAAAAAAGCAACTGAAGAATTTTATTTTGAATGCTTAAAAAAATATCATGATAATGACAATATAGAATATGACATTAACGCTAATGATCTTGAAATTAGATCACAGGCAAACACAATCGCGCTCAAAGACGCGCAAGATCAAACAAAAACCAATTTAAGCGGAAAAAGTGAAGTTTTTAAAAAAACATACTGTGAGACATTGGCGCTTGCAAATGCTGAAATAGACGCAAAATTATGTAAAAAACGGCAGCATAAAGCAATGGATGACGAAAATATGCAAAAGTTCTATGAGGAGCAATATGACAATCAGTATAATGAAGTTGTGAAGCAAATAGGAGATCATGATGGCCAAATCATTAATTCGCGTAAAATATTTGAAAATGACCCCATAGCTCAAAAAAATTACGATCAAGGATATCTCAATGGCGTTAGAAAGCAAGCAAAAAAAGACATAATAGGTATGGATTTTAATTGTGAAAAATATCAATGGCAAGAGTCAAGAGGTGTCTATCTTCAAGCTTTTGAAGACGCGGTTTATAAAAGAGCTGTTGATTATTCGGCTATTGGTCCTAGTCCCAAGCTAGAGCTAAACGATGATGATTGGCAAGAATTTCTTATGGATTGTAATGATGATACCATTGAAATAATTGAATTTAAAAAAAGAGTCAAACAGCGCTATATTGAAGGGTTTAGAGAGG
>CADAPX010000052.1 GCA_902789925.1 Oscillospiraceae bacterium
CGGAACGGATAAACGCTGAAAGCATCTAAGCGTGAAGCCGACCTCAAGATAAGATATCCCATCATTTCAAATGAGTAAGACCCCTCAAAGACTATGAGGTAGATAGGTGCAAGGTGTAAGCATGGTGACATGTTCAGCCAGCGCATACTAATCGGTCGAGGGCTTTTCCTTTTACTTCATCTCACTGAGTTTTCCCTCAGCATTAGCTTTGTTCAGTTTTTAAGAGTTGGTGCATATTGCGATGAGGTCACACCCGTTCCCATTCCGAACACGGCAGTTAAGCTCATCCGCGTCGATGATACTCGGCTGGTGACGGCCCGGGAAAGTAGATCAGTGCCGGCATTGATATGCCTCCTTAGCTCAGTCGGTAGAGCATGCGGCTGTTAACCGCAGGGTCGTTGGTTCGAGTCCAACAGGAGGAGCCAAAAGTTGTTTTTAGCTTTAACTAGCGCCATTAGCTCAGTTGGTAGAGCAACTGACTCTTAATCAGTGGGTCCTGGGTTCGAACCCCCGATGGCGCACCAATTGGGCCCGTTGGTCAAGCGGTTAAGACTCCGGCCTCTCACGCCGGCGACACGAGTTCGATTCTCGTACGGGTCACCATGGCCTTTGGATGTGGGCTTTGTTGAGTTTAGTTTTTATGTTGAAGATATGTTTTTTGGGGCCTTTAGCTCAGTTGGTTAGAGCAACCGGCTCATAACCGGTTGGTCCGGGGTTCGAGTCCCTGAAGGCCCACCATTTTTTATTTTTTAGGGGCATAGCTCAGTCGGTAGAGCAGCGGTCTCCAAAACCGCGTGCCGAGGGTTCGATTCCTTCTGCCCCTGCCACTGTTGGAGATGGCCCGAAAGAATTAAATTTAACCTGTTAAAGGAGAAAAAATGGATTTATTAAGTAATATAATTATATCAGTGATACCTGCATTATTAACTTCAATGTTTGCTTATTTGGGAGCAGTAAAAAAAGCGGATTCAAAAATTGAATAATTAAAAATAAATGCCGATAACGAGATAAACAAAATAAGGGAAGAGTCGAAAAAAGAATTGGCTGAAATTAAAGCAAGAAGTGAATTAGAATTAAAGAAGAACAAAGAAAACGCAATAAATGATTGTACGACTAAATTTATAGAAATGTGTATGGAAAACCATCAAAAAGGTTATGAAATCCTCAACAACTTAAAAGAATTACCTAAAGTGGTTTCAAATAACAAATAATTTGTTTAACTATCATATGATAAATAATCAATTACGATGGGTGGCTTTATTTTGTTTAGAATTTTGCTGCTATGGCTCAGTCGGCAGAGCACATCCTTGGTAAGGATGAGGTCACCGGTTCGAATCCGGTTAGCAGCTCCAAGGAAGGCTTTAGGTTGTTTTGAAAGAATATCGTAAAAGGACAGATTAAGGACGATTTGACTTCACTTGTTGAGGACGCGGCGAGAGAGGTTTTACGTTTAAATTAGGGTTTTGTCGCATGGAAAAAGCATCACCCCAGCGGCGTTTTAATTGGTCTGCTTATATATTTTCATGGGATGAATTCGAGGATGGGTTTTATTAAAATTAGTTTGTTTTAGAAAATTTACGATTGTTTTTGATTTATGTTAAAGGGGACAAAAATAATCTAATAATGTAGTGTTTTTCATTTGGAAAAATTTTGGAAATGAGTGTTGACAGGCTTAGAGTTTTGTTGTATAATGAGGCTGTGAGCTGTTGATGTTGGTTTTTTAGCGTTTAATGTCGATGCAAACGGGAGGCTGTGTGCTATGAGTGTTTTTGGCAAATTAAAGAGAGCCATGTCCTGGATTTTGGCCTTTGTTTTCCTGATTTTTTCGTGTGGTGGATGTCAAAATTTAAAAAAAGAATCTTCTCAGTCTGGGAGTCAGTCTTCTGAGTCAAGCTCTTCTTCAATAGGAAGTTCTGATTTAAATAAAGGTGTTGTTTTGAAATATAAGAACTATGAAGTCAGTTTAGATGAGTATATGTGTTTGTTGACGGATCATTTGGCAATGCTTTTTTGTGAGACTGGTGTTGAAATAAATTCGGAGGAAAAAATTCGGGGATTACACAACACTAGTCTCAAAATGGCTAAAGAGGATCTGATCTTCCGCGAAAAATTGCAAGAGCTTGGCAAAGATCTGTCTGAGGAACGAAAAAAAACGATTCAAGCTTCGGTAGATGAAAGTTTTTACGACAGGAGATTTAACGAAGATAGGGCAAAAAGTCTCGCAATAACAAAAAAAGGACTGAAGGAACACAAGGAATGTGTTGCGAGGTTCAGAATTATGATTGATGAAGGTCTTAAGAAAATAGGTGAACCTTGTGCATTCGACATTTTTGACGATGACACCACGATAGATTTGGACGTTTTAGATTCAATTGATGTTTACGCGCAAGCAAAGGTTGTTTCAGATATCGTAAAGCAGAAAAAAAGTTTAGGCCAAAAGTGTGATGACCTAAATAGCTTGTTGGCTCCTTGAACAGGGCGATTTGACTTCACTTGTTGAGGATGCGGCGAGAAAGGTTTTAGTTTAAATTAAGGTTTGATCGCACGGAAAAAGCATCACCCCAGCGGCGTTTTAATTGGTTTTTTCATATATTTTCATGGGGACGAATTCGAGGATTGGTTTTATTAAAATTAGTTTGTTTTAGAAAATTTATGATTGTTTTAGATTATATGTTAAAGGGGACAAAAATAACCCAAACTCAAAAACAGCGTGTGAAAAATATTCGCAAAAGTTTAAATAATTTTATTATGTGGAGAAAATATGAAAGACAAAAAAATTCCTGACCCCAATGTGGTGTATCCCATAAAGGGATATGATAAAGAGATATATGTTAAGCCGACGATAAAAAATTCGAATATAGTGGTCGGAGATTTTACGTATATTGCAGATTCGGAGTTTGAGAGCCATGTTACGCATCACTATGATTTTATCGGCGATCGCCTTATAATCGGAAATTTTTGCCAGATAGCTTCGGGCGTTGAGTTTGTCATGAACGGAGCTAACCACCAAATGAACGCAGTTTCCACTTTTCCGTTTTACACTCTTGAGGGTTGGGATCAGGTTCCGCCGGCGCGCGAGGATTTGCCAATTAAGGGAGACACTGTCATTGGAAATGACGTTTGGATTGGCCAAAATGCAACCATACTTCCAGGAGTTCATATTGGAGATGGCGCAATTGTTGGGGCAAATAGCGTTGTTGGGAGCGATATTAGCCCATACACGGTCGCGGTCGGAAATCCTGCAAAGCCAGTTAGAAAGAGGTTTGATGATGAACTGATTGATATTATGGAAAGGCTAAAGTGGTGGGACAAAAGCATTGAAGAGATAAACGAATTGATACCCCTGTTAACGTCAAGCGATTTGAAAAAAGTTAAAAAAGAATTGTTGAAACTATTATGATAAATTGCAATTTGTCGAAAATAATTAACACACGGTTGGTAGGGTGACTAGTGATGGTTATTTTAGTTGCAGGAGCATCCCACACAGGAAAAACGGCGTTTGCTCAAAGGCTGCTTGAAAAATATAAATATCCTTATTTATCAATAGACCATCTAAAAATGGGACTGATTCGCAGCAAAAACACCAAACTCACGCCAACCAGTGACGATGAAGATTTGACTATGTATTTATGGCCAATTGTCCGCGAGATGATAAAGACGGCCATTGAAAACGAGCAGAATATGACTTTCGAAGGTTGCTACATACCCTTTAACTGGAAAGACGATTTTTTGGAAGAATATTTAAAACAAATGCGATATATTTGCTTGATAATGACAAAAAAATACATAAACACACATTTTTGTGATATAATATCACATAGCAACGTAATAGAAAATAGAATAGTTGATAATAAAATATCACAAGCAGAATTAATTAGAGATAATGAGTATAATTTAAAAATGTGTCGAAAATATAACAATAAATACATTTTAATCGACAATGTATATGAGCTCGATTTTGAGTTATAGCATAAGCAAAGACGGCTCAGGCGAGGAGGCATAATGGATGGTTGAGGTTGAATTTTCAAAAAATTTTGAGGCCATTGATAAAATAGCTGATGATTTGCTTTCGGAATATGATGAAGAAAATGACGTCGAGTATAATTTTAAAAAATTCGCTTTTGTTGCAAAAGAAAATGGAAAAGCTGTTGGGTATTTAACTGGATTTAGTTATTATTCTGAAATAACGATTAATAATTTGATTGTTTTGAAAAAATATCGCAAAAAAGGGGTTGGGACAAAGCTCATGTTTCAGGTTGAAAAGCATTTTATGGGACGGGGATTTAATAACATCAATCTTGTGACCAACAGTTTTCAGGCTCCAAATTTTTATGAAAAATGTGGATTTAAACTTGAATTTATCAGGAAAAATGAGAAAAATCCCAAACTGACAAAATATTTTTATGTGAAATATTTTTAAAATCCGGTTATTAAAAGCATAAAAAATACGCTTAAAGCAGTCAGGGCGATTTGACTTCACTTGTTGAGGACGCGGCGAGAAAGATCTTGGTTTAAATCAGGGTTTTGTCGCACGCAAAAAGCATCACCCTAGCGGCGTTTTAATTGGTTTGCTTATATATTTTCATGGGGACGAATTCGAGGATGGACTTTATTAAAGTTAGTTTGCTTTTAGAAAATTTATGATTGTTTTTGATTTATGTTAAAGGGGACAAAAATAACCCAAAACAAAAACAAGATCCACAGCACGCCTTCAGTTATGGATCTTGATGTTAGTGCTTCTTGGAATCACATCGTGCGCGCCGCCCTCTACTATCGAGGTTGATGAAACAACCGTCAGCCTCGCATTTTCTTGCAGCGACTTTATCGATAAAACTCCGCAGCTACACATTGTCGCTTTAATTTTTGCTATGGTTTGCTGGACGTTGCTGTGCAAATCTCCGGCATATGGAACGTATGAGTCAACGCCTTCTTCAAATGTTAAGCCTTCGTTTTCATCCACTCCGTATCTCTGCCAGTTTTTTGCCCTGTTTGAGCCCTCTCCCCAATACTCTTTGACGTAATTTCCTTCTATCGAAATTTTGTTGGTTGGGCTTTCGTCAAAGCGCGCAAAATATCTCCCCAGCATGACAAAATCAGCGCCCATAGCAAGCGCCAGGGTTATGTGATAGTCATAGACAATCCCGCCGTCAGAGCAAATCGGAATATATATTCCTGTTTCTTTATAGTATGCGTCCCGCTCTTGGCAAACCTCAATCAGCGCCGAAGACTGGCCCCGTCCAATGCCTTTGGTCTCTCTTGTTATGCATATCGAGCCGCCGCCTATTCCAACTTTAACAAAGTCCGCCCCGCAGTTAGCTAAAAATCTGAAACCTTCCCGATCAACAACGTTTCCAGCCCCAATTTTAACTTTGTCGCCGTATTTTTTCCGAACAAAATCCAAGGTCATTTTTTGCCACTCAGTGTGCCCTTCAGAAGAATCTATACACAAAACGTCCGCTCCTGCGTCGACCAGGGCAGGTATGCGATCTTTGAAATCATGTGTGTTGACGCCAGCTCCAACAACATACCGCTTTAAACCATCAAGCAATTCCAGCGGATTTTGTTTATGTGAATCATAGTCTTTGCGAAAAACCAGGTGGCAAAGATTTTGATTTTCATCAACAACCGGAACGCAGTTTAGCTTATGCTCCCAAATAATGTCGTTGACTTCAGACAAAACCGCCCCTTTTTTTGCATAGACAAGCCTCTCAAAAGGAATCATGAAATCGCGAACTTTTGTTTCAAGTGACATCCGACTAACGCGATAATCCCGCCCTGTGACAAGCCCCAAAAGCTTTCCATTTGGCGTTCCGTCTTCGGTCACAGGCATGGTTGAATGGGAAGTTTGCTTTTTAAGCGCCAAAACATCCCTCAAAGTCGCGTCGGGGGTGATGCTGCTGTCGCTGATGACAAAGCCCGCTTTAAAGCTTTTTGCGCGCAAGATCATGGCTGCTTGGTCTTGGATTGACTGAGAGCAGTATATAAAAGACATTCCGCCTTCACGAGCCAGAGCAACAGCCAAATTATCATCAGAAACCGACTGCATTATCGAAGAAACCATCGGAATATTCAAAGACACTGCTGGCTCATCGCCTTTTTTAAATTTTGTTACCGGAGTTTTAAGCGAAACATTTTGAGGCAGACACTCCTTCGAAGAATAGCCTGGAATCAAGAGATATTCGCTAAAAGTCCTTGAAGGTTCTTTATAATAAAAAGCCATATAATCTTCCTTTCATATTTTCAAATTGGGTTATTTTTGTTTTATTTCATATATAATCTAAATATTCAAAAAATCTTTAAATCATCTGATTTAATTTAAACTAAATAATAAATTTTTAAGCTGTGCTTGACAAGTGAAGTCAAATCGTTATCAATTGAATATACATACAGTAATATCAGCTCACAGCAATATATAAAGAGCAATGGGCTTTGCCGTCTTGTGAATATTTAGGCGGGACGATTTGTTCATAATCAGCGGAATATGCGCGACTGAGATTTCCATTTTCGTCATCTTCCCAAACCTTTTGCCAGGCCGATTTAACACATAAAGTAATATCTTGATCACAAGCATCATATTTTTTATATTTTCCGGATTCAACCTGCTTTTGCATATCCTGAAAAAAATCCGAACTAAGCGCCAAAATGCTCAAATCATAGGCCCCTTCTTCGTCTGATTCATAGTTACTGTATCTGGCAACCGGAAAGGTGTCCTTTAAAAGATTGCTTGAATCATCAAACAACATGGGGATTTGCCCAGCTGAGACGTCTCTCCAAAGTTCTTCAATTTTTTTTAGTCCCTGCAATGAATTATCTGTCCTGATCGTCACTTGAGTAAATCTATATGACATTTTGCATTCTTCCCTTCGTGTCTAAAAACAAATTTCTATATATTATAATACCCAAAAATTTATATGTCAACAGCCAAAATAAAAAAAATAAAGTAAAATAAAAATGATTTATGTCACAAATTTTAAAATCACACCCTGCCATATTGCGCAATTATTTAACATTTTTCAATCAACAAAGCCAAAATATGTCACTCAAATTACAGCAAAAATTGATTTTTATATCCTAAAAAATAAAAAATTATAAATTATTTTCTTTACTTTTTACGGCACATATGGTATAATAATTTTGATTAAATTTAATTTTAGTTAGGAGTGTTTTGTATGTTTTTAAATAAACTGGGGTTTTTTGTCAAAAAGGCTGTGTGCTGCGTTTTAGCGCCTTGTTTTGTTGCGTGTGCTTTTAGCGGGTGTTCTGGCAATGGAAATTTTGCTTTAAAATGCGGAGAACACGAGATAAATTCTGAAGAATTTTTGTATATAGTCACAAATACCATACTTGGGGCTCCAAGTAAAATAGATGCTTCGCAAATGGAGGAGTCTAGTCGATCAGACCTGGAAAAGCTCATATCTGAAGGCTCAATTGAGGGCCAACCTGCCGTTGATTGGGTTAAAGAACAGGCCATAAAATCAGCTAAAAATTTCTTGGCTGCCCGCAAAGAGTGTAAGTCGCTTGGTAAAGAAGTTCCTGAAGACTATAAAACAAATGTTCAGTCTTCAATAGAGGAAAGCTATGATGAATATGGATTTAACGATTTACAAATAACAAAAGAAGCGATTCAGCAATATATGGAGGACTATAAAATGGTTCAACTTTTAAGCGAGGAATATTTTGCTGAAGGTAAGCCAAAATATGTTGATGATGAGCGGGCTGATGAGCATTCAAAAGAGCATGGACTAAAATATAAAATGGTTGAACTGAATAAGCTTTTAGATTCTCCCAATATCGGCGAAGAGTTCACTAAAGCTTTGAAAAATGAGGGCGTTTCGAACGTTAAAGAGCTTGCAGCAAAGTATATGGACCAAATAGCAAAGGGCAAGACTATTGACGATATTGATGCTGCATTTAACAAGCTTTTGGGAATGAATCAGCCACAAAATCCAGAACAAAATTTTGTCTATAGATATGATGATGAGGAGAGCAGCGAATTCCCCGAAAAGCAGTTTGTTGTTGAGCTTGATCCCGGGTCTGCTCCGGTTTTAAGGGAGGATGAAGGCGCGTATTATATAGTCCAACGCTTTGAAATAGACCAGACGGCAATTGAAAAGCTGCGCGGACAATCCAGGAACTTGCTTTCTGCTAATGAATTTAAAAGCTTTATGGATGAGCAAACCGAAAAATGTGAAATAACAGTTAATAAAGAGGTTGTTGACAAAGTTGACATAATCGCTCAAGCAAAGCTTATTGCCGAGGGGCTAAAGAAGATGCAGGAAAACAGAATGAAAAAAATGTCCCAAGATCAAGACGATTCTGACGGGGAAGACGGGGATTTGTCTCAGGGGCAAGAAGGCTTGGACAAGGACCAATCGACTTCATCAGAAGCTTCGGAAGAAAAATCATCTGAATCTTAATTTTTAAAAGTTTTAATATGATAATTCCAGGCCATGAGAAGGGGTGGGATATAAAAAAAGGTAGTGTTTTAAAAGTGCTGTAAATCTTACTCGAGTGAAAAAATTTTCGATATTGCAAAGTCTATTTCAAACTAACTCAAAATTTTAGGAGGTGTATGTACTGTGAACAGTTTTAAAATATTACAAAAAGTTATATGTTTAATAATATCAATTTTAGTGGTTGCTTCTTCGCTCGGAGGATGTCAAGACTCAAAAAAAGAAT
>CADAPX010000053.1 GCA_902789925.1 Oscillospiraceae bacterium
GAATTAAGGGCAAAAATGATGCTGAAACTCTTGATAAATTTATTAGTGAAATTGAAAAATTAAAGAAAAAGATTGGAATTAAAAAAACAATTAAGGAATATGGGATTTTGGAGGAAGATTTCCTAAAAACTCTTGATGAGATGTCTGAACGCGCTTTTGACGATCAATGCACTGGAGCCAACCCCCGGTATCCGTTGATCAGCGAAATTAAGGATATGTTTAAAGAAGCATATTATGGAAAATGCTAATATATTTTAAATTTAAGGCGATTGTGGCAAATTTGATGCTGTGGTCGCTTTTTATGTCGATTTATTTTGAATTTTTTGTGAATTTATAAAATATTTAGTTGACATATTTAAATTTAAGGAATATAATATATATAGTTGATGATGTTTATTCGGTAGGTGAGGCTACCCCTGGGATACGGATTGCTGCCGCGATATTGTGGAGACACAATTAGAAGGTGATGAACAGTCCACGTCGTTTTTAAGGTGTGGAATAATGCAATAACATTGCCCTTGAGGAGTTGAAGCTTGAACGATGACATTTTTTTGTTTTTGAGCCATTATTTGGTTTGATTCTCTTGTCATCGTTTGTTGACCGGAGTTTCATATTTTATATATAGCTGAGAATAGTGGTGATTTTTATGTATTTTTTAATTAGAGAGGTGCTGGAAGAGTGTAGTAAAGAATATATCAAAATATGCAGCGAGAAATATGTTGTCGTTTTAACCTCGAAAGAGTGGAAGGTTCAAAAGGATAATTTTGACATGGGAATTGATATTGAACTTGAAACGGCCGACATTTTAAGCACAACTGCAAACGTCAACTTCGATTCATTGACGGGAACTTTTTGCCTTCCAAACAGGCTAAATCTTTTTGAAGAAAATAAATTTGCGTTCGCTTTGGATGAAAAGGGAATTGTTTTTATCGACGATAGCGGAGTTGTTGAAAAAATGGTTAACAGGATAAAAATGACACGCAGATGGAAATTTCCAAGTCTAGAACGCTTTTTATATGATTTTTTAGACCAAATAATAAAAGACGATTTCAGGCTAATGGTCAACTATGAGCGGGAATTGGGCAGCATTGAACGCGCAATAACTGAAGATGAAGACGCTATGTCTGATCGAGTTAACGATATGCGAGGAGATATTAGGGACTTAAAAATACACTATGAGCAGCTTTTTGACCTTGGCCAAATTTTTGAAGAAAATGAAAGCGATTTTTTTGTAGAAGAAAATATTCGATATTTTCATTTATTTTTGAACAAAGTTGAAAGATTGCGAGACATGTCATCCTCCATACGAGACTACACTATTCAGGTTCGGGATTTATATAAATCTCGTTTAGACATCAAACAGAACCGAATCATGACTGTTTTAACGGTAATAACGTCGATTTTCATGCCGCTAACCTTGATAACGGGATGGTTTGGGATGAATTTTAAAAATATGCCCGAGCTTGACTCGCCGATTGCATATCCGTTGGTCTTCGTAATGTGTGTAATAATAATAGTTGTCTGTTTAATATTTTTCAAAAGGAAGAGATGGCTGTGATATTTTATATTACATGAAACTATAAAATATGAGTCCCTAGAAAATATATCTAAGGACTGGCTTATTTATCACTTACATAGTCGGAAAGATCTCTTGGCCCTTCAAGAATATGCCGACATACATATAGATTTTGTTTATCACCTGTGCACACAGACCACTTTATGAGTGATATTTGATTGTTTTCAATCTCGATTCCCGTTATGCATCTCGGGTGGATGCAGCTTCCGTCATTAAAATATAGACTCGAGCCTGGCTGCGGAAATATTGGCCTGTGAGTGTGTCCAGAAATTAAGATATGATTCGTATATTTTGCAAAATTTGATAATTTTTCCTCTATTTTATCTCTTTTTTGATGCGACACTCCAGCAGAAATTGGCGCTTTAAATCCAATAAGTTCCAGTGGTCTCCATAAATATCTGACTAAAAACCTTGCCACTGGCCACATCAAGTCGTTTAGTAGGTCGCCTTGATGTCCGTGAACCAAGAATATTTTCGAATTTATTTTAGAATTTTCTAGTATTATGCTCTCATGAACTTTCAAATTTTTGAATATAGAATCGTTGCATTTTCTAGTGTTATTTTTGTGATTCTTGCAATGTTTTTCTATATATTTTTGTTTATTTTTTACAATATCGTGATTTCCATATATCATATATATTCTATTCTTCTCATGAAATTTAGACATAATCCAAAATGCATCACTGTGAACATCAACTATTTCGCTTAGTTTTCTGTTTTCCCAAAGCTCATCGCCGTCGCCCAGTTCGACATAGCTAAAGCTGTTCTTATAATAATATTTTAGCGCGCCATAGAATAAATTTTGATTTGGCAAAAAATTATCTCCAACGTTCCCCCTTCCACGGTGACAATCGCTCATGATAATAAATTTAGAATTATTATCAAATTTAACAACATGAGCATTTTTATACGCTTGCTTTAATCTTTTATGAGTTAGTGACATAAAAATTATTTCATTCCTTTTTATCTTTTATTTTGCAGCATTTATAATTTATTGAATTTTCAACATAATTATTTTGTTTAGTATAATTTAATCGTCCATTTTGACATATACATCCTCCTAGATGGTTTTCTTCAAAATTTTTGAGTTGTTTTTCGCTAAATGGATTTAAATATATATCTTTAATAAATTTTAAATTTTTTATTTGATCATAAAATTTTTTGCCGTAAATTGACCCAATAAACATGTCATATAAAACCGGAATGCCAGCTTTGATATATTCTAGCTTATCTAGAGTATTTTTATATTTTTGGGTTGAAACGTTGAAAATTTTACAATTATTATGGTTTGTTTGTTGAACTATGGCGCTTTGCAAACCTCTTTGTGAAAATGGTTGAGGGGTGTGGGGCGTTGTGTAGGATATTTTTACTGTATTTTTGAAAACAGAGTATTCATTTCGACTATATCCAATTTTTTCAAGCCCTGTAATAAATGCATCTCTCATTACGTTGTTTGGGAATTTGATTTTTATTTTCATTGACAGTTGCGATCTTTTTGAATATTTTCCCAATTTAAACCCCGTCAGCCACCAATGAATATCTTTTCTTTTAAGAATTATTTTATTATCTCGTTTAAGTATGAATGAGATAGGTAATAATTCATTAGCTTTAATTTTTTCATAAAACGTCCCAGAAAACTCATCAGTTTTAATATCTTTTTTTATTGTGTTATATATTCCAACTTCACCTCCTGTTGTTATTCCATATTGTCCTTTCCAAAACTCAATTAGCCATTTTTTGCCTCCATATGAAAAAGTTATGGGTTCACAATGTATGACTATGTTTAAAAAAATCGAATTATCATCATAAAATTTACAATATCCTGCATCACGCTGCCAGCAATTTTTTAACGAATAAAAATAGTCTCCTTTGGAGCTATACGCAAATCCAGCATATTTGAGATCATTATTTATATTTTCTAATTGTTTATATTTATTAGAATTTGGTTTAAAATTGCGCATTTTATAATTAAAAACTATAACTGGCAATATAATTGCTATAACAGCAATAACAGAAAAAATTAACACTATTTTTAACATATACAAAACCTGCCTTTATTCATCCTATGATTTTTGTGGAATATTTGCGAATAAAACATTTATATATGCTTTTTACATAAAAAAACACACTTAAACTCGAAATAATCGTTTAAATGTGTTAAACTATTGAAATATTATATAATTTTAGACTCTTTCCTTAATAAATCCAAATATGCTGTATAAAATGAAGGCAAACAGATTTATTATAACAATCGTTGCGCCGGCTGGAATTGAAAATATGTATGAAATAAACAGGCCCGTCACGAAGGACAAAACTGAAATTATGGCTGAATTTATAACGACTGATTTAAAATATTTACACATTTTGACGGATGAAAGGGTTGGAAAAACGATCAGGCTCGAAACAAGCAAAGCGCCCATTATTCGCATGCCAACGACGATCATTATTCCGGTTAAAATTGAAAGCAAGGTGTTATATAATCTAACATTTATTCCGGTTGCATTTGCAAAATTTTCGTCAAATGTGACTAAAAATATTTTATTGTAGGACATAATAAACAAGACCAAAACGATGGATGAGATGCATATGCTCAAAAACACATCGGATTGATTTATGGCTAAAATGCTGCCAAACATATAGCCAAAAACGTCCGCATTTATTCCGTTTGCTAGCGACACAAAAATGATCCCAAAAGCCAAGGAACTTGCCGATATTAAAGCTATCGCAGCATCACCCTGCATTTTGTTTTTTTCACTCAGCCTCAAAAGCAAAACAGCCGCCAAAATAACAACAGGAATTGAAACCAAAAGCGGCGCCCAGTTCATGACAACGGCTATTGACAGAGCTGAAAAACCAACATGCGACAAGCCATCCCCGATCATTGAATATCGCTTTAAAACCAAGCTAACCCCCAAAATTGCGCAGCAAAAGGAAACAAAAATTCCAACAACCAACGCTTTGAATATGAAAGGATACTGTAGTATTTCTCTTGCAAAATCAAACAATTTTAGACTCCTCCCAAAAAACGTTTATATGAAAAACTCTCACGATATTTTTCGACTGTTTTGAAAAAAATAGGCTTTTGCTGCATATGTATGACTGCGTTTGCGCCGGATAATGCGGGCCTGATATCATGAGAAACCATGACTATTGCTATATTTTTATTGATATTTATGTTTTTTATAATCTTATAGAATTTTTTTGAAATAACAGGATCCAGTCCAGCGCAGGGCTCGTCTAAAATTAGGATTTTTTTAGCTGCGCAAAGAGCCCTCGCAAGCAAAACACGCTGCTGCTGACCGCCTGAAATTTCCTTGAAAGATTCGTTTTTCAAATCTCGAATCCCCAACAAATCCATGTTTTCAATTGCCATATTTTTTTGCCTTTTGCTGTAAAACGATAAAAAACCACACTCATTCAAACAGCCCGACAGAACAATTTCATTCACGCTGGCGGGAAAATTTTTTTGTATATCCGTCTTTTGGGGAAGATAGCCTATCTCCCTTTGCTCGAGACCCACCAGCGAAATTTTTCCTCTAGCTGGGGGTTTTAGGCCCAGAAGCCCTTTTAAAAATGTGCTTTTGCCGGAGCCGTTTTCGCCAACAACGCATAAATAGTCGCCCGCAGAAAGTTCCATAGAAAAATTTTCAATAACAGTGGTATTTCCATAACTTAGTGTTACATTTTCAAACTTTAGAAGAATCATATTAATTTAACGCCTCTTTTAATACATCCAAATTTTTATTCATATAATTTAAATATGTTTCTCCATTTTCAAACTCGCTTTTTAAAACATTGTGGCAGGAGTGCATAGTTAAAACCTTTGCGTTGGTTTCTTGCGCAACAGTTCTTGCGATATTTTCGCTGCTAAGCTCCATCTTTAAAACGACAGGGATTTTGAGCTCTTTGACTTTGTCGATGATATAGGCCATTTGAGCGGCATTAGTCTCCGTTTGGGATGAGCATCCAGAAAACGCAGCATAGCAGTTAAGTCCATATTCCTCGGCAAAATATCTAAACGCAAATCTATCCCCAAAAATTAAGGTTTTCCTCTTGCCAGTTTCAACGACATTTTTAAATTTGTTGTCTAAAATTTTTAACTGTTCAATATATTTATTCAAATTTTCCCTGTAAAAACCAGCGTTATCAGCATCCAGTTCACAAAGAGTTTCCGAAATTTTTTGAGCTATTTTCATGGCATTTTTGGGAGATGTCCAAACATGTTCATCAACTTCCCGATGAGAATCTGAGCTTGACTGGGCGACGGTTGATTCAGAATTTTCATCCAAAACATCAACACAATCCAGAAGCGAAATCACCTTTTTTTGACTAATATCTATGGAATTTAAAATATTATCGATCCAGTTGTCATTTTCACCACCAACATATATAAAAACATCGCTCTTTTGTATATTTATCATGTCTTGAGGGGTCGGCTCATAGGAATGCGACTCAGCGCCAGGAGGAATCAACATTTTCAAGTTTATTTTATCGCCCGCTATTTGACGCGCAAAATCATATTGCGGAAAAATTGTCGCAACAACATTAATTTTTTTGGAACTTTCATTTACTTTTGAATCCATTCGACACCCACACAACAGAGTCGAAAAAATATAAGCCACCAGCCCAATTAGCCCAATCAACCCAATCCAACGAAATTCTCTCATAAAATCTCCCATGAAACTTAAAATTTTGTCGATCCAGTTATCATTTTCATCATCAACATATATATAGGAATGCGAATCAGCGCCAAGAGGAATCAATATTTTCAAATTTATTTTATCGCCCGCTATTTGACGCGCAAAATCATATTGCGGAAAAATTGTTGCAACAGCGTTAATTTCTTTGGGGTTTTCATTTATTTTTGAATCAATTCGACATCCACATAACAGAATCGAAAAAATAAAAGCAACCAGCCCAATTAAACCAAATTTTCTCATAAAATCTCCCTGCGCCAACAAATTTAAACAAAATAATCAATAATAGACCCCAAGTTAAATATTTTAGAATAACTATTACTTCAAAAATCTCTGTCTAATCGCAAGACCTTGTTCATAAAATACATATTACAAGAACACGGCTCATTTTATCACATAAAACCCCCTTTGTCAACACATCAATTGCTTCCCAAAAAGAAAAATTTTGAGTTTAGTTTTCAGGTTGAATTTTAGAGTATGTGAATATTACTTTAAATAGCATAAAATCATTTTAATATCGGAGGATATATAACATGTTTATTAAATTTATAAGACTTTTTTTTAAAAAACGTATGATTTTTAACTGCATATTTTTATTTTTAATTGCGCTTGTTATACACGGTTTGATGTTTTTTGACATGAATATTAGGGCAGATTCAATTTTAAATGACATATTAGATAATAATTCACAAATTTCTTCTGAAAATTTAGATTCTCTGCCACTGATGGATAAAATTTCTGATTTGTTGAATTTGCCCAATTTTAAATATCCAGCAAGATATTTTTTTGTTGTTTATGACGAAGAAGGAAAAATAGTTGACATAAATTTTGAACAATTTCCCAATATGGATCACAAAACTGCAGAAAATCTAGCTCTAAGCGTTGCGCCTGACGGGGCTGAAAGCGGGTATATTTCAACATATAAATATAAGAATTCTGTTAATGATTCGGGAAATGTTCTAGTATTTTTAGATCAAAGCATAAATTTATATTCAATATTTATATCCCTTTGCGCATCAATTATTTTGACATTGATCTTTCTTTTTATATTAATTCTATTTTTTAATAAACAAATCAAAAATAACCCTTCTGTGACTATAAACGAAAATTTCAATCTTCAAGCCAAAAATTCAAAATCTCCCGTCAAAATCAACAATAATTCAAGTAAAATATCAGATAAAAATAGAGATTTTATACATACAAATGGCTTGGTGTTTGATGAGAGGGGGATGAACAAAATTGTTAAACTGTTGCTTCTTCTTTCAAACTTGGAGGTTAAAGATTGGCTTAGGCCCTTTGAGAAGCTGAATTTTAGCGATTTGGTCCTCGAAACAACGCTTTCTTTTCAAACGCTTGAGGAAGCTAAACAAAAACACATAGAGTTGAATATTCAAAGAAACATTCATATAAATGGCAATAAAACATATATAAAAAAGGCAATTGAACTATTAATGGACAATTCGATAAAATATACGAGTGATTTTGATAATATAATAATATCTTTAAAAAGTGATGATAACTATGTTGAATTTTCGATAAAAAATAATTGCAGGACTGATGATTTGGGCGATTTGTCAAAACTGTTTCAGCCGTTTTACAGAAAATCCTGCAAAAATTCCAACAATGGCGGCAATTTCGGACTGGGCCTTGCGATTGTTAAAAAAATTGTCGATTCGCATAATGCACAAATATTTGCAAATAAAGAAGGAAAATTTGTTGAATTTGCCATTTTATTTCAAGGTTTAAACTAAATCTTTGGGTTTTGACCCCTGAATTTTTAAATTTTATGCTAAATAGGCTTGCAAATTTTGAAAGGTTGTGGTATAATCATTTCAGATCCGGTTCTAGGTTGGCCAATCAAGTGCTTTTGATTTTTTTAACACCTTTACACGGCGCACACTTGGAACTTTGGAATTAATAAACATAAGGTGGTTTTAAAATATGATAAAGGAAGAAAAAACTAGGATTATTAAAGAATATGCGACAAATGAAAATGACACTGGGTCTGTTGAAGTTCAGGTTGCGTTGCTGACTTTCAGGATAAATTCGCTTAATGAACATTTAAAGATTCACAAAAAGGACAAAAGCTCATATCGCGGTTTGCTTAAAATGGTTGGAAAGCGCAGGAGTCTTCTTCGATATCTTAAAAATATTGATGTAAAAAGATA
>CADAPX010000054.1 GCA_902789925.1 Oscillospiraceae bacterium
TGTTAAATCAACTCCGGAAGGAGCGAGAGACTATTTGGTTCCATCCCGAATCCACAAAGGCAAGTTCTATGCCCTGCCCCAGTCGCCCCAACTATATAAACAGCTTCTAATGCTTGCGGGATATGATCGATATTTTCAGGTTGCGCGCTGTTTCAGAGACGAAGACTTGCGAGCAGATCGCCAACCCGAATTCACGCAGATCGACCTTGAAATGAGCTTTGTTGACCAGGAAGATGTTATAAAAATCAACGAGGGGTTTATCAAAACCATCTTCAAAAAAATTCTAAACATTGATCTCAAAACCCCGTTTTTAAAAATTTCATATGACCAAGCTATGAACAGATTTGGCTCAGACAAGCCAGACATTCGCTTTAAACTTGAGCTGGTTGATTTAACAAAAGGCCTTCGGTCGACAAATTTTAAAGTTTTTTCAAGCGCAGCAAAAGCCGGAAGCGTTCGGGCAATAAATTTTCAAGGAGGCGCCCAACTTGTCTCAAGAAAAGAAATAGACAAACTGACTGAATTTGTTAAAACATATCAAGCAAAAGGTCTTGCATATACAAAAATTCTTCCGGATTCGCGAAGTTCAAGCTATGAAAAATTTTTAACGCAAGACGAAATCTCGTTCATAGACAAAGCTGTTGGCGCTCAGATTGGGGATTTGATTTTGATTGTTGCTGATTCAAAAAACAGCGTTGTTTTCAACAGTTTGGGAGCTTTAAGATCTAAACTAGCATCTAAATACAATCTGTATAATCAAGAAGAATTTGCGTTTTTATGGGTCACAGACTTTCCGCTTTTGGAATATAGTGACGAGCAGCAAAGATATGTCGCGAAGCATCATCCTTTCACAGCGGTTTTGGATTCGGATATAGAAAAATTGCAGGATGCGCCGTGGGAATGTCGATCTAAAGCATATGACCTGGTTTTAAATGGCTGTGAAGTTGGAGGGGGGTCGATTCGAATCAACAATCAAAAGCTTCAAAAGCAAATGTTTCAAGCTCTTGATTTGAGCGAGGAGGAAGCTTCGGAAAAGTTTGGATTTTTGCTTGAAGCCTTTAAATATGGGGCGCCGCCTCATGGAGGAATGGCGTATGGCCTAGATCGCCTGGTGATGCTGATGCTTCAAAAAGACAGCATCAGGGACGTCATAGCGTTTCCAAAAGTCCAAAGCGCCGGGGAGTTGATGACGTGCTGTCCGTCTGAAGTTGAAAAAAAACAGCTTGATGAGCTGAAAATAAAATTCATTGAAGATTAGTTTAAACATGTCAAATATTTATTAACGAGCATTTTGGGAAAATTTATGTGTGCGTTTGGCCTGCCGTTTTTCAACATTTTTTAGAAATTCTGTTGATAAGTTTTGTTGACAAACTCTCCATTTTCTCTTTTTTGCCCCAAAATATTCACGCCAAACGTCCAAAAACAATATAATAAATTATTACAAAAATATTTTAATAGAGGTGGATTTTTATGGGTTTTGTTGCTATGAATTCATGTGTTAATAAAAACGTTTTTAGATGGATAGATCTTTGTCGCGAAGGAATATCCGAATGTTGCAGAGGGCTTGAGTCTGTCGAAGAAAATAATGTTAGAAATGGAATCGAGCAAATTCGAAACGGAGCGTGTATATGCGCGCAGGGATTGGCAAATGTTCAAAATGCAAGCAGTCAGACAAACGTTTGCAACAGCCTGATTCGGCGCCAAGTTCAAAGGGGATATCAGCAGCTGTGTAATATACGGCTTGGGCGTCGTGACATAATGCAAAATAACGTCAGAATGGGAAGCGATGGAATCAAAGCCGCGATTTGTTCTCTTGAGCAGTTGATCGAAGAACTCAATAACTATTTTGAAGAAGCAAATGGAAGCTGCGATGCGTGTTAATAAAAAAATTGGCAAACGCTCTCAAAACGCCCGCCAATTAAGGTTTAAATTTTTTTCACCTATAGGCACAGTACAAACTCTCACACATGTTTCCGGTAACAAAATATGCAAGCTGTTTGCACCCCCCTCGGCATATTGCCCCTTTGTCACATCCACGACACTTGCCCTTTAAATCATCCATTTTAAAATTTCGATTATATGAAAATGCGCCGTCTTTTGTCCAGATTGATTTTAGCGATTCGTTTTGCAAATTTCCCTCGATAAATTTATCATCATATAAAGACAAGCAGCCTTTAACGTTTCCAACGCTGTCGATTCCAATAGCATATAGCCCTGCCAGACACCCTGGGAATCGACTTCGAGGGTCTTTTTCCTCGTTTTCACGAAAATATCCAATATTATCCGCAGCAATGACATAAACTTTGTTTTGCTTGTTTTTTTTAACAACGAAATCAATGATATATGGAACATATTTTGGATCAAGCAAAAAGTTTTCGCTTTCCTTAGCATTTCCCATTGGCGAACAAAGCTGAAGCTGCCAGATTTCAACATTTAAGTCTGCCAGCAGGTCAAACATCCCCTCAAGGTCGTCTATGTTGAGGCTTGAGATGGTTGTTATCGCTTCGGTTGCATACCCCATATCATAAAGATTTTTGAGCGTTTTGGTTGCTTCTTGAAATGCGTTTGGGTTGCCGCGAATTTTATTGTGGGTCTTTTCAAGGCCGTCCAAAGAAACGCCAATTTGTTTGATTTTTGAATTTTTAATTTGTTCATATTGCTCTTTGCCGAGGCCATTTCCGTTTGTTATTATATTGACATATACCCCATTATCAACAAACTTTCGCGCGATCTTGTCCCAACCTTTTTTGAAAAACACTTCGCCTCCCAT
This sequence comes from Oscillospiraceae bacterium, assembly GCA_902789925.1. Taxonomy (GTDB): domain Bacteria; phylum Bacillota; class Clostridia; order Oscillospirales; family Ruminococcaceae; genus RUG12519. The sequence goes on from CADAPX010000054.1 coordinate 2,771, forward strand.
GAGTGTTATGAACTCAAGCCCCATGTCTATAAGCTGCGAAGCGATGTCCATGCATTGATCCAAAGTCAGCTCATTGCTTTTTTGCCTGCCGGCCTTAGATCCGCAATGCATGCAATTCATGTTGCATTTTAAAGTCAGCTCCCAAACTGCTTGTCTTGGATAATATGCCATAAAACTCCTCCCCAAAAATTAAAAATTTTTAACAAATTAACTAAAAAATGCTGCTTTTGGAAGTGAATATGACTCCTTGTTTGATATCTGTCCTTTGCCTTTCGTACTTTGGCGAAACAAGTTTTCCCCCTTCATAGTCACTTCTTGCGCAGCAGCCATATGTCATCACCGCCGAACCGCCAACACTCGACCTAACATCAATGCCTGTAAAGACGCCTCCAATAACGCCTCCTTGACCTCCAGCAACGACCTCTAACGCATCATCATCCAGGCTGCCGTCTTGACCTGGGGAACAAGCCCTGACATAGTTATAAGCTTTTTTTAATTGTTCTCCTGTGAAGTAGAAAACGTCATTTTTGTCAACAAATTTTTTGAATTCATCAATGCCTTTGCATTTTTCGGCCTGGTCTAAATTTTTTTCATTTTTCAAAAATTCGTCAATTTTCACGTTTAACACCTCCCCATAAATTAAAAATATTTAATCAAAAGCATTAACTAATGTTTGTGTTGTTTTAAAAAACCAATCACCAATATCTAGCTGACGGATTTGCTCCATAAACTGTTCTTGCCGGATCGCGAGGTTTTGAAGAAGGATTTGTGACTGGATTTGGACTAGGATTTGGACTAGGATTTGAAGGGCCTGGTTGAGGATATGTATACTGAGGATTAGATTTAAATTGTTTCATCCACTCTTTCACATTTTTAATCTTATCCGTTAAACCAGGGCCTCCTCCCCCAGCAACACTTTTTGCATCAGCATCTGACATCTCGTCCGTCACTTCAATTTCAAATGAAAGCTTTTCTTTGCATTTTAATTTATATGGCAACTCCTCGCCAAATTCGTCCTTAATCGCTTGGTTTGCATTTTTTAAAAGCCTTGCTCTAAAGCCCGGATCAGCTTTAGCCCTTCTCAAATATTTTTGTAGATCTAACATAGTTCACACACACTCCTTTCAAGTGTTAAAAAAATTTAAATCTCAGCGGAAGTTCAGCCCACTGTTGTTCTTGCTGCGTAGATATTGCTGAGATTCTACTAAAAAATCATCATAATTTCCAGGATGATATACACTACGCCAACGAGATTTTCTAAATGATGGAGGAAATGCTTTGGGATATGGTTTAGCTCCCAAGCGACCGTTTGCTCGACCCAATGTTGGTAACGCTGGCCTTGATGAAAACTCGTAGTCCGCATTGTAGGATCCTCCTCCAGCAACATTTTCCAAATCACAATCATTCATAACAGGAGGAGCGGGGGCCAGACAAACGTTTTCAGTCTTAAAATGGTGACTCAATAAAGGCGCTGGAGCAAAATCTTGAAATTCTCCTTCGCCGCCTCCCCCAGCGACACTTTTTGCATCAGCATCTGACATCTCGTCCATCGCTTCAATTTCAAATGAAAGCTTTTCTTTGCATTTTAATTTATATGGCAACTCCTCGCCAAATTCATCTTTAATTGCTTGGTTTGCATTTTTTAAAAGTCTTGCTCTAAAGCCCGGATCAGCTTTAGCCCTTCTCAAATATTTTTGTAGATCTAACATAGTTAATACACACTCCTTTCAAGTGTTAAAAAAATTTAAATCTCAGCGGAAGTTCAGTCCACTGTCATAATTTTAACATTTTTGACTAATTTTGTCAATATAATTTTGATATTTTTGTGAATATACACAAAAATCAATTAAAGAATATCGTATTTTAACAATAATTATTTTACAATTTGACGTAAAAATTAACAATAAAAAAACAGCGACTCCAAAAACATATCTGTTTAAAAGTCGCTGTAATGTGGTATGTAAACTTAAATTTAAAAAATCAACTAGATAAAATCAACCCGAAACACCGTTTAAGTCGCTTTCATAAACCGCTCCATATTATAGATTCGGCGGGAGCGATCCGAAATAATTCAAATCAATAGAGCCACTTAACGTTTAGCTAGTTGTTTCGAATCTTTGCATTTCAGATAGATCCATTTGTTTTTAGCGGATTTAGCGGAGTTGTCGATTCCGAAATAAGTATTTTGGGTGTAATACCACCGTTACTGAGTGTTCCTTGCGGTGATATCAATAATCCTCCGGAGCCTCCTTTTTTTGCCAATCCTGAAATAAGCTTTTTGTATGCTTCGCCTTCGCCACCAGCAACATTGCTTAAGTCTGAATCAGATAAGCTGTCCTTCGCTCCAACTTCACGCGAAATCTTCTCATTGTCCTTTTTTAAATCTGCCATAGTCAACACACCCCCCTTTCAAGTGTTAAAAAAAATTGAATTATTAGTGGAATTTTAATCCACTGTCATAATTTTAACATTTTTGGTGAATTTTGTCAATATAATTTTGATATTTTTGTATGAATACACAAATATTAGTTACTGAATTTGGTTATTTTTAACAATAATTATTTTACAATTTGACATAAAAATTAACAATAAAAAACAGCGACTCCAAAAACACATTTGTTTAAAAGTCGCTGTAATGTGGGTATGTAAACTTAAATTTAAAAAATCAACCAGGCAAAAATCAAACAAACCACACAATCAAAATTTAACATATGAAGCCGTCTGCTCTTTTCTTCCTCCAATGCTCATATTCTTCATTATATGAACCATCATTAGATTTGATAAAAGGATCAATCGTCCTGCCTGGCGTATTTGGGCCAAATACCTGAGCTCCAGGCTTATTAAATCCGTAAGCCCTTCTATATTCAGAAGCAGCTCTCTCATTAGTGTCATACGTAGAATTCCAAGCCGCAGTTCGCTCCCCCCCAGAAACGTCGCCTAAATTGCGTTCAGAAAGTTCTCCGTATTGTGGGTTTTGCGGGAGAGGGCCGAAATAATGCGAATCAATAGCATCACTAAGCGTTGGCAGCGGTTGAGTATCACTTATAGTGTTGCCCAGTCTGGCGGTTGGTTTAAATCTGGCATTTCCAAGAGCTCCGTCCTTTTTTGCTTTTGCTGCCCATCCTTTAACAAATTTATTGTATGCATCTCCATTGCCTCCAGCTACATTACCTAAAGCCGCATCTCCTATGCGTCCGTCCTTTTTTGCTTTTGCTGCCCATCCTTTTACGAGCCTATCATATGCATCTCCATTGCCTCCAGAAACGTCGCCTAAAGCCGCACCTCCTATGCGTCCGTCCTTTTTTGCTTTTGCTGCCCATCTTTTAACAAATTTATTGTATGCATCGCCATTGCCTCCAGCAACACTACTTACATCCACATCTGACAAGCTGTTCATCGCTTCAACTTCAAAGGCAAGCTTTTCTTTACACTTTAATTTATATGGCAAATCCTCGCCAAATTCGTCTTTGATCGCTTGGTTTGCATTTTTTAAAAGTTTTGCTTTAAAGCTCGGATCAGCTTCAGCCTTTTTCAAATATTTTTTTAAATCTAACATAGTTAACACACACTCCTTTCAAGTGTTAAAAAATTAAATTCTGCGCGGAATTTTAATCCACAGTCATAATTTTAACATTTTTGGCGAATTTTGTCAATATAATTTTGATATTTTTGTCATAATGCACAAAAATTAACGCAAAAATCTAAAAATAAAAAAGAATGCCCCCTGTTATGGGGGCAACGTTTCGTGGGATATGTATACACACAAATCATTCGGAATCTAATTCGAAATCAATCCATTCGTTACCGTTTTTGTCCTTATAGGGGAAAAAGGCCTCCTTAAACGATGGATCACCATTCGGATGACACTCAAAGTAGTATCCACAGTCACTCCCATCAAAAAATTGAAAAACACTGTAGCCCGCGTCTTCCATCATTTCTTTCCACAAGGCAGCAGGCATGGTGCACTCCTCTCCTCCAGCAACATTGCTTAAGTCTGAATCAGCTAAGCCGTCCTTGGCCTCAACTTCACGTGAAAGCTTCTCATTGTCCTTTTTTAAATCTGCCATAGTTAACACACACTCCTTTCAAGTGTTAAAAAAATTAAATTATTTAGTGGAATTTTAATCCACCGTCACAATTTTAACACTTTTTGTGAATTTTGTCAATATAGTTTTTATATTTTTGTATGAATACACAAATATTAGTTGCTGAATTTAGTTATTTTTAACAATAATTATTTTATAACGTGATGTAAAAATAAAAATCACAAAGCCAAATCGTCAAAACCACACACCCATAACAATTTAAAATTTATTACATATACCTTTGTTTAACATCATGATTCCATGTTTGTATACCTGAATCGTCTCTAGATCTAACAAAAGGACTATTATTTCTGCTGGAATTACCAGGACTATCAGGCTTAGCGTGAGGAGGAAAACCAAAAAATCCATAACGACCCCTATATGCACAAGTAGACCGTGGTCTGACGTCGTCTACAAATGCATTCTTACTTGGCGGAGGGCCAAAATACATACTTCCCCCAGCGACACTTTTTGCATCAGCATCTGACATCTCGTCCATCACTTCAATTTCAAAAACAAGCTTTTCTTTGCATTTTAATTTATATGGCAAATCCTCGCCAAATTCGTCTTTAATCGCTTGGTTTGCATTTTTTAAAAGCCTTGCTCTAAAGCCAGGATCAACCTCAGCCCTATCCGAATATTTTTTTAAATCTAACATAGTTCACACACTCCTTTCAAGTGTTAAAAAATTTAATTTATTAGTGGAATTTTAATCCACTGTCACAATTTTAACACTTTTTGACTAATTTTGTCAATATAGTTTTGATATTTTTGTATGAATACACAAATATTAGTTACTGAATTTGGTTATTTTTAACAATAATTATTTTATGGTGTGACGTAAAAATTAACAATAAAAAACAGCGACTCCAAAAACACATTTGTTTAAAAGTCGCTGTAATGTGGGTATGTAAACTCAAATTAAAAAAATCAACCAGGCAAAAATCAAAAAAAACACACAATCAAAATTTAATATATGAAGCCGTCTGCTCTTTTCTTCCTCCAATGCTCATATTCTTCATGATCCGAGCCGTCATCAGATTTGATAAAAGGATCCCTAGTTCTGCCAGGCATATTTGGGCCAAATATTGGAAGTCCCGGCGTATCAAATCCGTAAGCCCTTCTATATTTGGAAGCAGCTCTCGAATTAGTGTCACGCGTAAGATTCCAACCTGCAGTTCGCTCTCCCCCAGAAACATTACCTAAAGCCGCATTCGACGCACCCTCAATAGCTTCAACTTCAAAGACAAGCTTTTCTTTGCATTTTAATTTATATGGCAAATCCTCGCCAAATTCATCTTTGATCGCTTGGTTTGCATTTTTTAAAAGTTTTGCTTTAAAGCCCGGATCAACCTCAGCCCTATCCGAATATTTTTTTAAATCTAACATAGTTCACACACACTCCTTTCAAGTGTTAAAAAAATTTAATTTATTAGTGGAATTCTAATCCACTGTCATGATTTTAACATTTTCGACTAATTTTGTCAATATAGTTTTGATATTTTTGTCATAATGCACAAATATTAGTTACTGAATTTGGTTATTTTTAACAATTTTTGTTATTTTTAACAATAATTATTTTATAATGAAAAATAAAAAACAGCAGAGTAGAAGTGCTTAAAAAACCACTGCCCCTTGTGTATGGAGCAGCGGCTTTTGAGGTATGTATATACACAAATCATTAAAATTTTATAGTTCGAAATCCATCCATTCCACTCCATTTGCGTCTACGCGAGGATAATAGTTCTCCTTCACTGGCATTACATCCCCACTCTTATAACACCTGAAATAATATCCGCAATCACTACCATCAAGATACTCATCAACAACATAACCCGCATCTTCCATCATTTCTTTCCATAGGTCAGCAGGCATGGTGTACTTCTCTCCCCCAGCAACATTGCTCAAGTCATCGTCAAATAAAGTACCGTCATCTTCACCACCATTAATGCAGCCTCGAGTAATCGGTATCTTCGGTACATCAAAAGGTGCATCCAACGCACTAAAAAGTTTACCTTTCTTTGCAAGTTCGACTGTTGCTCCACCTGCGACACCACTCAGGTCGCTGCTATCCGAACCTTCCATCGCTTCAACTTCAAAAACAAGCTTTTCTTTGCATTTTAATTTACATGGCAAATCCTCGCCAAATTCGTCTTTGATTGCTTGGCTTGCATTTTTTAAAAGTTTTGCTTTAAAGCCCGGATCAGCCTCAGCCCTATCCGAATATTTTTTTAAATCTAACATAGTTCACACACACTCCTTTCAAGTGTTAAAAAATTAAATTTTATGCGGAATTTTAATCCACAGTCATAATTTTAACATTTTTTGCGAATTTTGTCAATATAGTTTTGATATTTTTGTCATAATGCACAAAAATTAATGCAAAAATCTAAAGATAAAAAAGAATGCCCCTCCAGCAACACTTTCTGCATCAGCATCATCTAAATCCTCAATCGCTTCAACTTCAAATGAAAGCTTCCCATTACACTGTTTGCATCTCAATTCATACGGCAAATCTTTGTCAAACTCTTCTTTGATCGCTTGGTTTGCGTCTTTTGAAAGTTTTGCTTTAAAGTCTGGATCAGCTTCAGCCCTATCCGAATATTTTTTTAAATCTGCCATAGTTAATACACACTACTTTCAAGTGTTAAAAAAAATTTAAATTATGTATCAGGATTTCCAGTCAAGTATCTGAAATTTCTTCGCATCAACTCAAAATAGATCTATTTCTTACCATCATGTGGAGGCCTCTCCCAGCTATATCTACCGTACTCGTCTTTAGGAGGATTAAAAAAACGCTCTCCACCTTCTTGCCAGCTTTTAAATTGTCTTTTAATATTTCTGGGCAAGTTTTTGATATATTCTAAGATATTCCCCCCCCAGCAACACTTTCTGCATCATCTAAATCCTCAATCGACTCAACTTCAAATGAAAGCTTCCCATTACACTGTTTGCATCTCAATTCATACGGCAAATCTTCGTCAAACTCTTCTTTGATCGCTTGGTTTGCGTCTTTTAAAAGTTTTGCTTTAAAGCCTGGATCAGCTTCAGCTCTATCCGAATATTTTTTTAAATCTGCCATAGTTAATACACACTACTTTCAAGTGTTTTGAAAAATTTAATTTATTTAGTGAAATTTTAATCATCATCGTCATCCTTACCATACACATAATCATGCGCATCTTCCAGGGCGGCTTGAAAAAAGGACTTACCTTTAAACTTTTCATCTTGGTAGTGGACAAAATTTTTGAAACCTTGGCTGAGATCTGAGAAAAACCCTTTAATTTTAGCTCCTACACCGTCGCCACCAGCAACACTGCTTAAGTCTGAATCATCTAAGCCGTCCTTCGCCCCAACTTCACGTGAAAGCTTTTCATTATCCTTTTTTAAATCTGCCATAGTCAACACACCCCCTTTTCAAGTGTTTTGAAAAATTTAATTATTTAGTGGAATTTTAATCCACTGTCACAATTTTAACACTTTTTGTGAATTTTGTCAATATGGTTTTTATATTTTTATATAAATGCACAAATATTTCATCAAAGTTTATTTATTTTTTTTATTTTTTTTATTTTTTTTATTTTTTTTAATTGTTTCAAAAAGCGAACAAAAGCCCATATCAACAAGCTCGAATAGAGTAGTCGCCTCGCCCCCAGCAACATTGCTTAAGTCTGAATCATCTAAGCCGTCCTTCGCCCCAACTTCACGTGAAAGCTTTTCATTATCTTTTTTTAAATCTGCCATAGTCAACACACCCCCTTTCAAGTGTTTTGAAAAATTTAATTTATTAGTGGAATTTTAATCCACTGTCACAATTTTAACACTTTTTGTGAATCTTGTCAATATGGTTTTTATATTTTTGTATGAATACACAAATATTAGTTACTGAATTTGGTTATTTTTAACAGTAGTCATTTTTTTGCGGACGTTGGCCTACCGCTTGTCATTGGCGCTTTGAAAGAAATTTTTGCTTAAATGGGGTTTCACATGACAGCTGGTTGTGAGCCGGCGGCGCTTACTTTATTTTTGAGGTGTTTTTTTTAATGCAATTGAGGATATTATAATTTTTTGGGTTTTCAGGCAAAGAGTCGAATTTTTTAAGCAAAGAGCCGAAAAGGGACAAATATAACCCAACCCCATTATATAATTCGTGGTTTTTGAAACTTTTTGCGGCCTTTAAAAAATCATAGATTGTAAACCAACAAAAATAACAAAATAAAAAACAACTGTGAGCTTGATAATTGCTGCGGTATCTGATATAATTAAAGTTAGATTTTGATTTTTTTGAGCCAAGAGCGCTTTTTTGGGGGGATTTTGCCTTGAACAATAAAAAGTTTATTCGAAATTTTTGCATTATCGCACACATAGATCATGGAAAGTCGACGCTTGCAGACCGAATTTTGGAGCTGACTGAAACGGTTGCAAAAAGAGATATGGAACAGCAACTCCTCGACAACATGGACAT
>CADAPX010000055.1 GCA_902789925.1 Oscillospiraceae bacterium
TGGCTCGGAGTCAGATATTTTATGAGAAGTTGAACTGAATCTCACAGGCATTCACATACCGCTTGTTGAGGAAGTTTTAAAAGAGGCAGGGAATTTGAAAAGGATTTAATATTACAGTTAGTTGTGAGCTGGCGGCGTTTTGATTGGCTTTGGTGTTTAATTTTGGAACGCGATCAAGGATATCGGGAATTGTTGGAAATTTTGGCTCGGAGCCAGATATTTTAGGAGAAGGTTGAGAGGGGACAAATATAACCCAAATCAACATTTGCTGAATTTTTTGAAAATTTTTTATTTTAACCCGGTTTATTCGAATCGGCTGCATTTTTGTTTAAAATATCTGATTCCAATTTAAAAATCTCCAATAACTCAAATATCCTTGAGCAAAGTCTAAAAAACAGAAATGAAATATTTAGGTTTTTTCGAGATCACAAAGCATATCATTAATTGTTTTTTTATAGACGGGATGGACGAACCCTGGCGCAATTTCAGCCATCGGCCTAAGGACAAAGTCACGATTTTTTAGGTCTATGTGGGGGATTGTTAAACTCGAGTCTTCAAAAATCAGACTGTCGTAAAACAAAATGTCAATGTCCAACGTTCGAGGCCCCCAGCGGATGACGCGCTTTCTCCCTAATTTATTTTCGATTTCATTACAAATTTTTAGCAGTTCATGCGGACTGGCAAGCGTTTTTATTCTTAAGACTCCGTTTAAAACCGGGCTCATTTCAATCCCGCCATAGGGCTTGGTTTCAATTAAAGTTGAAATTTTTTCGATAACAACATCCTCTCTTGAGTCTAGTATTTCCAGTCCTTTTTTTAAATAACCCTCTCTGTCGCCAATATTAGATCCGATTCCAATAAAAACATCGTGCCAGGAGCGCTCAATTTCGACGCAAACATTTTGAAATTCAAACTCCATCGGTGCATTAGGCTTAAAGATTGAAATTCTAATTTTTTTAACTATGCCAAAATATTTTAGCAAAATAGCTCTGGACAGATTTTCAGCAATCGCCTCCAAAAGGTTATATCTGTTTTGAACAAAATATTGACTGACAAATCTGCAAAATTTGTCATAATCAACAGTTAAATTAAGGTCGTCCGTTTTTCCTGCTTTTTGTGTACTTAAATATAATGCAATATCGAGAAAGAAGTCTTGTCCATTTTCGATTTCTTCGGGGTATAATCCATGATTGGCAAAAATTTTTAATCCTTTTATTTTTATAATGTCCACGATGTTTATTTTCCTTCATTTGATTTATATTTTTTTATTGCCTCAAGCATTCGAATAATTCGGACATTTTCCTTAACATCATGAACCCTGACAAAGGAAATTCCTTTGAAGACTGCAAGGGCGGTTGTTGCAAGAGTTCCTTCCAAGCGCTCGCCAAGCGGCAGGTTTAGAGCCGCTCCTATGAAAGATTTTTTTGACGCTCCAAGCAAAATCGGAAATTTTAAAATTTTCAAAAGCTCTAGATTATTAATCAATTTTAAATTTTGATCAACTGTTTTTCCAAATCCAATCCCGGGATCAATGCAGATTTTATCCTTGTCGATTCCCTTTTTAAGCGCAATTTCAACGCTTTCTTTCAAATCCATAACAACATCAAAAATTAAATTTTGATATGATGCAATTGATTTGTTATGAACCAAACAGCAAGAAACCTTGGATTTTGCGATGACTTTGGCCATGTTTTTGTCTTTTTTCAGGCCCCAAATGTCGTTTATGAGGCTTGCTCCAGCTTGGATTCCCGCTTTTGCGACGGCGCTTTTTTGCGTGTCCAGGGAAATGGGAACGTCAAATTCAGCTTTAATTTTTTCAATTATTGGGCAGACTCTTTGAATTTCTTGCTCAATCGAAACCGGTTCATATCCTGGCCTGGTTGACTCGCCGCCGACGTCGATTATGTCTGCGCCTTCTTTGATCATGCGCTGTGTGTGTTTTAAAGCTAAGTCTATTTTTGTATATTTTCCGCCGTCTGAAAATGAATCGGGAGTTGCGTTTAAAATTCCAAAAACATAGGTTTTGTTTAAATCATTAAAATTTTTATCTCCAATTTTCATTTGTTTAATTTTCCTCTCAAATCGCATTATTTTTTAATAAATATAAAAAAGTTGACCTAGATCTTTAATTCAAGATTCTTTTTCTCCAAGTTCCAAAAACAGGGTTCTTTCATATCACACATATAGCATGGCCTGCTGAGTTTGTCGGCTATATACAATATTCCTGATAAATTTTTAACATTGTTGAAATTTTTATCATCATGTCTGATAATGGCGTCGAGTATATAATTTATTTCTAATTCAAAAAAACAACAATCGCGTAATATTTTTTCAGAAAGTTTAGCAGACACTGCCGCGTGAGAGGGGTCATAAACATCAGCTTTAGCTCGCCCAATGTCATGCAAGAGCGCAGCAGCATATATGTGTTCGTCATCTATTTGAGCGTTTGTTTTTAAATTTATGATTGAAGCAATTCTTGCAACATCTAAAAAATGAGGAAGGTTATGACGGCAAAATTTTCGATTTTTCTCCATTTTTTTCAACTCATTCAAATATTTTTGATAATCGCGATTCTTAATTATCTTATTCACCCTGTCCATTGTTTGAATCAAGACCTTCCCAAGATTTCAAAGAATTCGCGCTCAAGGCTAAAATTTTCCTCAAAAATCCCATTTTTAGCAACAGTCACTGTTTGGCTGCCGATTTTTTTAACTCCACGCATTGTCATGCAAGTGTGCTGAGCTTGGATCATAACCATCGAGCCTTTAGCACAAAGCTTCTCTGTTAGGGTTTTTGCGATTTGATAGCCCATGTTTTCTTGAATTTGTAACCTTTTTGAATATAAATCAACAACCCTTGAAATTTTGCTCAATCCAACAACTTTTCCATCAGGAATATATCCAACATGAACTTTGCCAAAAAACGGAAGCAGATGATGTTCACACACAGAGTAAAAAGGTATGTCTTTTTCCAAGACGATGCCGGAATATGGCGAATGGAAGGATTTGAAAATGCTATCCACGTCTTTTTTTCCAATTCCCTCAAAAATTTCTTGACACATTTTCACGATTCGATCGGGCGTTTCTTTTAAGCCCTCCCTTTGGGGATTTTCTCCAATTGCCTTCAAAAAAATAGAAACAGCTTCTTTTATTTTTTGTTTATCCATAAAAAATCACGTCTCCACCATATAAAACAAAATGTTCACAGCACCTTTCATTATACACCGTATTTTTTCATTTGTAAACCATATTTTTAGGAGATTTACAATATAAATTGTGGGTTTGCAAAAAGCGCTAATAATTATCGTCTTTGCAGCGTTTATGGTTTAATATTACAGTTGGTTGTGAGACGGAGGTGCTTTGATTGGTTTTTGTGTTGTTTTTTAGAATTTGCTTGAGGATATTGGAAACTGTTGGGAATTTTAGACAACTAGTCGGACATTTTAAGCAAGAGTTTTTGATGGAAAAACTATAACCCAAATTATACTAAATGTTGATTTAAGTTATATTTATCCCCTAAATCCCTTCGCGAGAGAAGGCCGCCGCGTTGAAAAAAGTTAGATTTTTTTAAATTAAACCGCCCTCAAGCAAAGGCTAAAAAAGCCGCGATTCTGGGGCTCAAGCCGCCGCCGGCTCACCATCAACTGTGAAGCTTAAGCCCACTTAAAATTCCAAAGCTTTTTTCAATCAACCTTTAACAAGTGTTAGTTAAACGCCATTAAGCTGCCTTTTTTGCGGGCGCTCAGCTACCACTTGTTACGGGGACTTTGAAAAAGGCTTGGAGGCATAAGAAAATTTAATATTACAGTTGGTTGTGAGACGGAGGCGCTTTGATTGGTTTTTGTGTTGTTTTTTAGAATTTGCTTGAGGATATTGGAGGTTGTTGGTTTTTTTAAACAAGAGCTGGATTTTTTAAGAGAAGGGATTATTGAACAAATATAATCCAAATAAACAGCATAATCGCACATAATTTTCCAGTTGATTGAAAATTTTCTTCTAAAATGTTTTGAACATGCATATTTTAGCTGTATATACTCTCACGCGAGGTGTTAAAACTGAGAAAAATGCAGAAAAATGTTTTGTTAAAAGGCGCCATGACAATCCTTGGAGCGTCCATTATCACGCGCATTTTGGGCTTTGTCTTTCGAATATATATCGCTGAAAAACTGGATGCGCAGGGAATGGGGCTATATCAACTCGTGACGTCGCTATATATGCTTGCGATCACATTCACAACCTCCGGAATCAGCCTCGCAGTGTCCTGTATGATTTCCGAAAACATTGAAACAGGGAGGTATGGAAGCTCAAGATATATCCTCAAAATATCCATCTTTTGGGCCGCCTTTATCAGCACATTGGTTTTGTTCGCTTTGCTTATTTTTGCTGTTCCAATAAGCCAAAATGTCTTGAGAGACCCAAGAACTCTATATTCCATAATCTTTCTCGCCCCAAGCCTGCCGTTTATGGCGGTTTCGTCTTGCGTTAAGGGATATTTTTATGCTTTAAGGAAATCCTTTCATCCATCAAATTCAACAGTTATTGAACAAATTTCCAAAATGCTGTTTATATTTTGCTTGATTAATTTTTATATATCTCGGGGAGATGAGTATTCTTGCGCGATTGTTTCGCTTGGAATGACGGTTGGAGAGGTTGTTTCCTGCGTATATATTGGAATCATATATTATATTCAAAAAAAATCGACACAGAGGCAAAATTTTGGCGCGAGAAAAATATTATATAAAATATTAAAAATATCAGTTCCAGTTCAAACCAGCGCAACTTTTAGCTCGGCCCTGAGACTTGCTGAAAACATTCTCATAATAGAAGGCCTGAAAGTCTTCACTCATGGCGACCACATCACAGCAACCAGCACATATGGAATAATCAAGGGAATGGTTTTGCCGCTGCTTTTATTTCCAACGTCATTTTTACAAGCTGTAATAATAGTTTTGATTCCTGAACTTTCTGGAGCAAGCGCCGCCCGCAAAGAAGCAACAATCAAAAGGGCATGTCAAAAGGCTTTGCAGCTAACCATACTCATGGGGGTGTATATAACTGCGATATTTTTATTGTTTCCCGGGGAAATATCAAGCCTGTTTTACAAAAATCCAAACGTTGCTCCGATGATAAAAAGCCTGTGTATACTCTGTCCGTTAATGTATCTTGAAATGGTTTGCGTTGGAATATTAAACGCGATTGGAGAGCAAATTGCTTCGATGAAATACAGGATAATTGATGGCGCATTAAGACTGGTTTTAATATGGATTTTAGTTCCAAAAGGAGGAGTGGATGCGCTTTTGATAATAATGGTTATGTCTAATATATTCACATCTATGTTGAATTTATATCGCTTGCTCAAGGTCACATGTTTGCCGCTTTGTTTAAATCAGTGGATCATAAAGCCGTTTATCGCCATATTGATTCCTTCATTTATATCAACCGTCATAAAAAACAAAATAATTGAAATTTTTCCAAATTGGCTTGCGGTTTTATCTCTTAGTTTGATTATTATTGTGATATATTTGGTTTTTTTGTTTATTTTTAAATGTCTTGGAAGCAGCGAAGTTGATTTTTTGAAAACCTGTTTTAAATCAAAAAGAAAACCCAAGTGCAACCGCAAAAACAAATATATATCAAAATAGCAAAAAATATCTTACTTTCTTCTATATCTGTTTTTATTTTTCATTCTGCTGTAGTTATTAACTTTGTTTTTTTCTGAAATTCGTTTGGTTATTTTTCTATATACTATAATAAATGTTGATATAATCACTAAAGAAATAAACCACCAGGATAATATCACATCGCGAACAATATTTGTGAATAATTCTAAAATATTTAGCTCAATATCCGTGGCTGCAACAACATCAACAGTTTTGATGATTTGGTCTGAAAGCTTTAAATCAACCTGACCAATGACCTGACCCTTTGCGATCGGCGCGTTTATTTCAGTTGGCAATTTAGATGTATCCCAGAAAATTGTTGATGGATTTATATATTTTGGAAGCAGATCAACAATTTGCTCCTTGGGGGTTAGAATGATGGAGTCGGTGTCTTTTCCCATTTTAACTTTGATGTTGTTTGGAATTGTCTTGGTTCCGGGCGCCCCAACAGTCACGAATTTTAAATGCTTAAAAGCCCATTTATATAGGTTTGAGGCGTCTTTATAGGCGTTATTTGTCTCCCCTGGAGGAGCTCCAAGAGTCACTAAAATATATTCATATTCATCATCTTTTGCGAGGCTGACAAGGCTTTTTTTTCCATCAAAACTCGCCGTTTTTATTCCGCGAATCCTTTCGTCGAAGTATTGCCCTCCCAAATATTTGCTCATCATTCGGTTTGTGTGTTGGATTTTTCTTTGTTCGGGGTGTTTATTGGTTTGAGACATCATATATGACCCAGAAGTTGCGATTTCTTCAAAGACAGGGTTTTTCAGGCAATATTCTGTCAGCAGATATATGTCGTGTGCGCAGGATTCATTTTTTTCATCAAGTCCGTCAGGATCGACAATATGCGTGTTTTCCATGCCGATTTCTTGGGCTTTTTGGTTCATCTTTTCAACAAAAGCGTCAATTTCTCCCTTGGAAGCGAAATCCGCAAGCATCATAGCCGCATCTGAGGCTGAGGAAAGCATAGTTGCATATAAAGCGTCTTTAACTGAAATGACCTCGTCAAGTTTTATATTTGAAACTGAGGCGTTTTTTTTATACAATCTGTCAAAAATATATTGCTTAGCGACTAGCCGCTCATTTAAAAGCGATTCAACATTTTCTTCGGGCCTTGACTCCAAGACCAAAATAACCGTCATCATTTTAACCAAAGACGCAGCCGGCATTTTTAAATCCTTATTTTTATCATAAACCACGGTTTTAGTGTCTCTATTGACAAAGTAAACAGCTTCGCTAGAAATTGGCAAATCGATATTATATGGCGTCAGGGCAAAGGAAAATGTAAAAGAATTCAAAACTAACAAAATGCAAAGAAAAAATAAAATAATTTTTTTGTTAAATTTCATATAGACATTCTCCTAAAAATAGTTTAAAATATATATGGTGTGATTCTTTGGGGCGGGGCTTGAAAATGGTTGTTTGATTAAAGAAAACATATCCTGAAAATTATATCAAATTTGTTGTGAAAAATCAATAACAATTATATTACAATTTGATTAATAATAATTTGATTAATAATGAGGATGTGTCTGGCGATATTTGCCAATTTATGTTATTTTGTTTTACTATTTGTTGGGCTATATTTGTCTTGAATTGAAGATTAGATTTTTGAAATTAAAAGGGCAAAAAATTTTTATTCCTCCTTGAAATTAATAAAAAAACTAATGTAAAAATTGGGAGACCCGCCGCCATACCACACCTGAGCTTTAAATATTATGAAACTATTTCAAACTCAAAGTTTTTCGCGCTAGAGGCATTTTTTTCAATTCGAAATGCGAATTATAATTATTATATATGAAATATTTTTATCATAATTACATCTATGAAATTTTGAAAATGGGGGAATTGGATTGTGATTTGGATAACAGGAGATAAGCATGGTCAGCTGGATCCTTTTTTAGAAAATCCAACATATAAAAAAATCAAGAAAAATGACACGTTGATAATATGTGGAGATTTTGGGTTTTTGTGGGACAGATCTAAACAGGAACTGAAAAACTTGAAGTGGCTTTCAAAACGAAGGTTTAACATTGCGTTTGTCGATGGTTGTCATGATAATCAAACCATCCTGTCAGAATATCCCACTGAGTTTTGGAATGGCGGGAAGATAAGGCGTGTTTCCAAAAACATTCTCTATCTCATGCGCGGAGAAATATATGATATAGACGGGGCTCGGGTTTTGGCTTTTGGCGGGGGCCACAGCGAAAACAGGGCAATCGAAGCTAAGGGCAAGTCTTGGTGGCCCGAAGAATCGCCAAGCCGAGAACAAATCGATAATGTCGTTGAAAACATGCAAAAAGCAAGGGGGTATTTCGATTTGATAATATCACACGAGGCTCCGAGGTCTATAAAATCCTGTTTGGAGGAAAACTATCAGGACAGCAGCCCCATCAACGATGTTTTGGAAGAAATCAGGGCCCACTGCGACTTTAAAAATTGGTTTTTTGGAAAATATCACGTCGATAAGCTCATTCCTCCAAAATATCACGTTGTTTTTGATGATGTGATAAAATTTGAAAAGCGGTTTTGAATTTAAGACAGCTTATTTGAAATTCTCGGTTGAAGCGGGTGGCGGCTTAATTTAAAAAGAGCCATTAGATCAAAAAGCAAGCCCTTTCCCGCGAAGGGACTACGGGGATAAATATAATCTAAATCAACATTTTGTATAATTTGGGTTATATTTTTCTCAGGTAAACTTTTTGCTTAAAAAACAAGCGGTAGCTTAAAGCCCCAAGCAAAGGGCAAATTAATGGCGTTTAACTAACACTTGTTAAGGGTTGCTTGAAAAAGATTTGGAATTTTAAATGGGGATTTGATTGCATGGTTGATGGTGAGACGGCGGCGGCTTATTGGCCCAAAATCGTGGTTTTTTAGGATTTGCTTAAGGACGGCTTAATTTAAAAAGAGCCATTAGATTAAAAAGCAAGCCCTTTCCCGCGAAGGGACTACGGGGACAAATATAATCTAAATCAACATTTTGTATAATTTGGGTTATATCTGTCCCAGGTAAACTTTTTGCTTTAAATATCAGGCTTTTTGTCTAAAATTTTCGATATATTCCAATATTCTTGATCGCATTCTAAAAAACAATGCAAAAAGCCAATCAACCCTCCGCCGGCTCACAATAGGAATATATTCGGGGAACTCTTTTGGATATTCCACAAACAACTTCATATCCTATAGTTCCGATTGAGTCAGCTATATCGTCCGCAGTTATTGAATTTTTTCCATCACTTCCAAAAAGCGTCACAACATCCCCTGGCCGGACGTCAAGATTTGTCACGTCAAGCATGGTTTGATCCATGCAAACATTTCCCGCAACAGTTGCTGTTTTTCCATTGATTAAAACTTTTCCTTTGTTTGAGAGAAATCTTGGATATCCATCAGCATAGCCAACGGGAATAGTTGCGATTTTTTTCTCGGATTTTGCGCAAAAATTTCGCCCATACCCGACAAATTCGCCTTTTTTGACTGTTTTAATCATTGAAATAACGGATTTAAAAGACATAACCGGCCTGAGATGTTCACATTTAACCTGCGAGCTTGGCTGGAGGCCATATAAAATTATCCCTGGCCTTGCGCAAGAAAATCCATTTCCAATCCCTCTCAAAATTGCAGCGCTGTTTTTGCAATGGGGGTTTTTAAAATTTTTAGCAACTTCTGAAAATTTTTGAATTTGATCCAGGGTGAAAACTTGATCGGCCGTTGAGAGCGAATCTGCGCAGCAAAGATGGGTATATATTCCGTTTAATTTAAAGCCCGGCAGGTTTTCATATTGAGAAAGATCTTCCGAGGGCAAAAATCCGATCCTGTTCATGCCTGTGTCAACAACTAGATGTATTAAAATGTTTTGTTTTAACTTTTCCAACTCTTTGCTCAAAGCAAGCGCATATTCCCTGCAATAGACAGATTGAGATATTTTGTGAAAAGCAAGCAGATTAGCAAGGCTGGTTGGAGTATATCCCAAAACCAAAATTTCTCCTTCAATTCGAGCCTCCCGCAAGCTGATCGCCTCGTCAAGGTTTGCAACCGCCCAGTGTTTTATTTTAAAGCGTTTTTGCAAAAAATTCGCAACCTCTTCAGCTCCGCATCCATATGCGTCCGCCTTAACAACTGCCATTATTTTTTCGCTTTGTTCAAGTTTTTTCATGATTAGTTTCACATTAAACTCAAGAGCATCAAAATCTACTTGAGCCCAACAACGTTTTTTAAAGTTCAATTTAAGGTCCACCACTTTATGTTTTTATAGTACAAATAGTAATATTCAAGCCATTCCGCAATCGTCATAGTCCTGCCATTTTATTTTGTGTCGCCTATTTAGAAAAATTTGGTTTAAAACAAAAGTTGCGGTTGAAGCGATCGCAACAAAAAACAACAAAATCGAAATCAGTGTGAGTATAAAATATTTTTTGTTATTTGAACATTTTTTCATAATAAAAGTCCTTTCTTCAAATGATTTAAAAGTCTAAAAAAATAAGTCTTACAATTCATGATAATATAAATTGCTCTATAAGTCAACACCAAATATAAAATTAAAAATTTTTATATCAAAACAAAAAAATGCCATCCAAATGTTAAATTAAACATCGGACAACATAAAATTTCAAACAATTAAATTATTTGCTGGAGTTCAAAAGTTTTTGCAACTGAGATTTTTTACGAGCAACTTTGTTTTTGTGAAAAACTCCTTTAGCGCCGGCTTTATCGAGCTTTTTTGACGCCAAAATGACAGCGTCTTCTTTGTTTTTAAAGTCCCCCTTAACGGCGCAAACAGCGGTTTTCAGAGCGGTTTTCAGGTCGCTTTTAATCATTTTGTTTCTCAAAGTTTTTGTTTTTGTAACCCTAACTCTTTTTTTAGCTGAAGCAATATTTGGCACTTTCCAAACACCTCCTATAGTTTTTCAGATTATACATAAAACGTCAAATATGCGGCATCCACCGATACACATCTAACATTATACCACAATCTAAAATCAAATGCAATGGTGATTTTTAATTTTTTTATTTAAATTTGAAGTTTTTTAATTGATGAGCGAACAGCAAGCTAAAAAGGCCACGTCGACTTAAAAGGCAAGACATTCATATATTGCAAGTTTTATAAAAGTGTTGTTTTTAGCGGAGTCTGAAACTGATTGCTTTGGGAGTTTTAGGTCATATTTATCCCCTCAATCGCTTCTTTGGAAAAGGCTGGTTTTTTGATCTAACCGCTTGCTTCAAATTAAGCCGCCCTTAAGCAGGTTTAAAAAGCCATGATGCTTGATGCTTAAATTCCCGCCCGCTTTACCATAAGCCATGTAATCAAAGCCTCATTTAAAATT
>CADAPX010000056.1 GCA_902789925.1 Oscillospiraceae bacterium
CGCTTGGGGTTGTTTTTTTGGACGCAGTCAAGGATATTATAATATATTGGGTATTTTAGTAAAGAGCTATATATTTTAAAGCAGGGGAGGCGAGGGGACAACTTCTCGAGGACGCTAGCCTACCACTTATCACAGACGCTTTCAACTGGACTTGTGCTTGAGGAAGGTTTAATACTCAAGTCCGTTGTGAGCGGGCGGCGCTTAAATTGGCTTTCCGAATGGTTTTTGGGATACGAATTCGAGGATGGTTGAATTACACACTGTATTATCATTGGAAAAGCAGTTTTTTAAAGCAGGGGAGGCGAGAGGACCGCTCTCAAGGACGCCAGCCTACCACTTATCACGGACGCTTTCAAAGGGACTTGTGCTTGAGCGGGGTTTAATACTCAAGTCCGTTGTGAGCTGGCGGCATTTATCCCGTCCTTGCATGGTTTTTTGAAACGCGATTGAGGAAGGTTGAATTACACCCTGTATTATAATTGGAAAAGCAGTTTTTTAAAGCAGAGGGGGGAAGGGGACAACTTCTCGAGGACGCCAGCCTACCACTTATCACAGACGCTTTCAACTGGACTTGCGCTTGAGGAAGGTTTAATACTCAAGTCCGTTGTGAGCGGGCGGCGCTTAAATTGGCTTTTGCATGGTTTTTTGGAACGAATTCGAGGATGGTTGAATTACACACTGTATTATAATTGGAAAAGCAGTTTTTTAAAGCAGGGGAGGCGAGGGGACAAATATAACCTAAAAAAATTTGAAAATGTCCTTGCAATTTGGAGTGGGGTGGTGTATAATAATACGGTATGATTTTTAAATACTTTTAAGGAGAGATTTTATGGAGTTAGCAGATGGCGGTTCTATGATGATGCCAATAGTGATGCTGGTTGCAATGCTTGCTTTGTCATACTTTTTGTTGATACGTCCCCAGAAAAAGAGAGATCAGCAGGCCAATGATATGCGAAATGCCTTGAAAATAGGCGATGTTGTGACGACAATAGGGGGAATTATCGGCATAGTCACTTCCATAAAGGAAGACATGTTGGTTTTAGAAACGGGGAGTGATCGAAACAAAGTTCGGGTTAAAAAGTGGGCTATTCAAAGCGTTGAATCCGAGCAAGGCGCAAGTGTCGCTAAATAAGCAAGAAGAACAAGCATCCAGAAACTCATTTTAACGGATGGAGGATGTTTGTTCTTTATCAGTTTATTTGTGCATAAATTTTAGTATATGACACATTTTAGGAGGGCTTATTTTGAAAATTAAAGAGTTAAAACAGATGCTAACCCCGCTCACCATCGGCCTTGTTGCCGGAACTGTTGTTTTGTTTTGTCTTTTTGTTGTTATTTCATTGTTGATTTTGCAGCTGAATTTGTCTATAAAATTTGTAGGTCCTATGGCGACGATGTGTGGCGGGGTCGGGAGTTTTATATCGGGATACATATCTTCCAGGTTGTTTGGGAGGAAAGGACTGATCGTTGGCGCGATTTGCGGGGCGTTTTTTGGCGCGTTGGTTTTTGCGTTAACCGCAGTCAGCACAGGGATTTTGATCAGTTTTAGCGAAATGGCAAAGATTTTGATAATTTTTGCTTCAGCCTGTTTTGGCGGAATATTTGGCGTTAATTCCAGGGGTCGATAAAGGTTATTTTTGGCGTTTGACTGCTTTTGCTGCGAAAAAATTTGCTCTATTTCAGAAAAACAAGCTCAAACCGAAGCGTCCTCAACCAATCTTTCATTAAACAATGCAAAAACCGTTTGGAGTGCCGCCGTCTCACAACCAACCGTGCAATTTGACCTCATCGCAGCGTGCGGTTTTCTTGTTTTGCCCTTGACAAGCGAAGCCAAGCTCCAAGCCCCTGCGCAGTTTGTTTAAGTGCGGACTAGGTGTAAAATTTATGTGTTGACAAGGGGGAAAATTTTGTGTAAAATTACGTATTTACAAGGGGGAAGATTTGGTGTATAATATGTGTTGGTAAGATTATTTTTACCAATTTGTTAAAGGGGGAAAACTTGGTGTATAATTATGCATTGACAGGGGGTTAAATTGTGTCGGTTAATTCGCTGGAATCGATATTTTGTGTGGCATTGTTTGTCGTACCTGGGTATATAACTTCAGTGATAAAAGGAAGGCTATGTCCGACAGCGAATGTTTCAGATGGTGTGGGGGTAATTAGGGGTATTACGCTTAGTTTATTAAATTTTTTATTGTGGTTTTGGCTGTATGGACTAATATTAAGTGATTGCGCTCCATGGGAAAATGCTAAAACACTTTTATCGTTTAGAGGCCTGTTGCTTATATTGGCTTTATTTATCACGAGTGCTATTAATGCATTTATTTTTGCTATAATTTCGAACTTGCTAAAATGTTTGAAATTGTTAAAATGGTTAAGATGGCCATCTCCGTATCTTACATCTTGGGATTATATGTTTCATAAGTTTGCTGTGAAAGATGGACTATTTCTGGAAATTATACTTAAAAAGGATGATAAATGTATTAAAGGAGTATTTACCGGGGAATCACAAGTAGCTTATGATGCAGATGGTAAATTTGTGGATATTTTGTTTAAAGAGGTTTGTCGTGATAAAAACGATGATAAACCGTGTTTTGGTAAATTTATTTGGATTTCAAGAGATGAAGTAAAATTTTTGAAATTATTACCAGTCTCTTCAGAGAAGGGAGGTGAAAAAAATGGTGAATAAAGATCAAACAGAAAAAGAATATGATTCTGTTCCTTCTCCTAGTGGTACTCAGCGCAAGGAGAGAAGTTTTTATGGTGGTATGCAGTATAGAGCGGGGATGTGTTATAACAATCTGAGTGAATCAGATCTAGAAAAAGTGTTTGGTGAATCTAGTGATGTAAAAAACGCACAATGTAGATCTTCTTCACACGGAATGAATCCGAATGATGGAACGGTAAACAAGCCTAAAAATGTTTTGAATATTAGTAGCATTTCTCCTGAAATAAAAATCTACGTTGATTGATTATATTGTGTAAAATTAAGCACCTCATAATCCAAGGGGTGCTTAATTTTTTTCAGCAAAAGACACGCGATCGGTTTTTGAGATAAGAGGCGCGGGCGGCCAGCATACCACTTGTTGAGGACGCTTTGAAAGGGATGGCGTTTCAAACAGAGTAAAGCACCGCGGTCAGTTGTGAGATGGCGGCGCTTTCAACAACCTTTGCATCGTTTTTTAGAATGCTATTGAGGATATTAGCATTTATCAGGAATTTTAAACAAAGAGTTGGATATTTTAAGAGAGCAGGCGAGGGGACCGCCCTCAAGGACGCTAACCTACTGCTTGTCACGGACGCTTTGAGAGGGATGGTGCTTGAGGGAGGTTTAATATTAAAGTCCGTTGTGAGCGGCCCTCTCAAGGACATAAACCTACCACTTGTCATGGACGCTTTGAGAGGGATGGCGTTTCAAACAGAGTAAAGCACCGCAGTCAGTTGTGAGACGGCGGCGCTTTCAACAACTTTTGCATCGTTTTTTAGAATGCTATTGAGGATATTAGCATTTATCAGGGATTTCAAACAAAGAGTTGGATATTTTAGGAAGGGGAAGGCGAGGGGACAAATATAACCCAAATCCCAAAAATGAACTCACAAATTTTTCATTGTTGGGAACAGCAAAACATCCCTAATGCTGTCGTTGTTTGTCAGGAGCATGACCAGCCTGTCTATTCCCATGCCCATACCCCCAGTTGGCGGCATGCCATACTCAAGCGCGTTCAAAAAGTCATAGTCAACATCACACGCCTCCTCGTCACCCTGCTTTTTCAGCTCTGCCTGGGCTTCGAACCTCTCGCGCTGGTCGATCGGGTCGTTTAACTCCGAAAACGCATTCGCAAATTCTTTTCCAATGATAAATAATTCAAACCGCTCAGTTATTTTCGGATTTTTCGGATTTCTTTTAGCAAGGGGAGAAATTTCAACAGGGTAGTCGGTGATAAATGTTGGCTGGATTAGACTTTTTTCGACATATTCATCAAAAAACAGATTGAGTATATCACCAATTTTGTGCCTTTGTTCATATTTAATATTGTGCTTTTTAGCAACTTCCCGGGCATTTTCAAGTGAATCTATTTTTGAAAAATCGACTCCGGAGCATTCGAAGACCGAATCAGTCATGGAAATTCTGGAAAAAGGCTTGTCTAGATCGATCTTTTCGCCGCCATACTCAATTTGAGTTGTTCCAACGACGTTTTTGGCAACGGTTTTAATCAAACGTTCCGTGATGTCCATCATGCCTTCAAAGTCGGTGTATGCCTGATATAGCTCAAGCAGCGTGAACTCAGGGTTGTGTTTTGTGTCTGTTCCTTCGTTTCGAAAGACCCTCCCGATTTCATAGACCCTCTCAAAGCCGCCAACTATTAGCCGTTTTAGATGAAGCTCAAGGGCAATTCGAAGGACCATGTCCATGTTTAGGGCGTTGTGATGGGTCATAAATGGACGAGCTGAAGCGCCGCTTGCTTGATTATTTAAAATGGGCGTCTCGACCTCGACAAAAGCTTCGTTATCGAGAAAACGCCGAACCTCTGAAACTATCCTGCTTCGCTTGATAAAAGTTTCCCTAACCTCGGAATTCACGATTAAATCGACATACCTTTGCCGATACTTTAAGTCCATGTTTTGAAGACCGTGAAATTTTTCGGGCAGGGGAATTAAAGATTTCGCTAACAGCGTTATTTTCGTTGTTTTAACTGAAATTTCTCCACGCTGCGTTTTGCAGACCTCTCCTTCAACGCCAATTATATCACCGATATCGAATTTTTTAAACTGATTATAATTTTCTTCATCCATGCAATCTTTTTTTATATAACACTGAATTTTTCCATAAAAATCTTGAATCCCAGCAAAACTGATCTTGCCCATAATCCGTTTGCTCATGATTCTCCCCGCAATGCAGACGCTTTTGCCCTCGTTTTGCTCAAAATTGTCAATAATATCCCTCGAGCTTGAGGTCACGTCAAATTTGGTTATCGAAAAAGGATCCTGGCCCGAGTCCTGTAAAATCTTTAATTTTTCTCTTCGGACCTTTAATTGTTCCCCTAAATTCTGGGCTTCATTTGCATCTTTCATTTTAAAAACACCTCAGCGATTTATGTCTAGGATTTCATATTTCACCACTCCGGACGGCGTTTCTGTTTCGACGAGCTCGCCAATTTTGTGGCCAAGAAGCGACTTCCCAACCGGCGACTCATCCGAAATTCTTCCCTCCATCGGGTTTGCTTCCATAGAACCAACGATCCTATATTCAAAAATCTCTCCGTCCAAAGCGTCTTTTAGCTTAACCTTGCTGCCTATTTCAATGATATCATTGCTTAATTGATCCGAGTCAACAATTTTAGCGTTTTTTAGCATAGCCTCAATTTGAGAGATCCTTGCTTCAACCATTGCTTGCTCGTTTTTTGCTTCGTCATATTCACTGTTTTCAGAAAGGTCTCCGAACGAAATAGCGGTCTTTATTTTGGACGCAACATCTTTTCGGGTTTTGGTTTTTAATTCTTCGAGCTCATTTTCAAGCTTTTTCAAGCCATCAGAAGTCAAAATCGTTTGTTTTTGCATGTTCACTTTTATGTCTCCTCCGTAAAATTAATCAAAATATAAATCAAAATTCAGGTTAAATTATATGAAAACTGCCTCGATATGTTAGGCTGCATTTTGCGCAAAATAATTCAAAAACAGCGACAGGATTATATGTATTTACTGCGTTTAGCATGAAACAGTATCTGCTGAGCAAGTCCTGGGCAGCTTGAAATTTGCTCGCTCGGGCCGTTTGGATAGTGCTCCTGCAAAACTTTTTTCATCCAAACGTCAACCGGAAAAGCGTCCATTTTGTGGTATCCAAACAGCAAAACGCACTTTGCGACTTTATCTCCAACCCCGCATATTTTCATCAAACTTTTTTTTGCATTTTCAACGTCCATGTCATATATTTTCGTCAAATCCACCTCACCGGAATCAACTTTACTAGCTGCGTCTAAAATATATCTTGATCGAAAGCCAGCCCGCAAAACCGCCAAATCATCACTTGAGCAATTTTTCAGCCTCGTTGTCGAGGGAAATGAAAAACCGTTTTCAATTTTTTCTCCAAAACCATAACACAATCTGTCTATAATACCTTGAATCCTTGGAATGTTGTTGTTTGCGGATATTATAAATGAAATCAACGTTTCCCAGGGATCTTGTCTTAAAATTTTTATTCCGCCACATAAATACATGGCTTTTTCCAGGATTTTATCTCCTCTAAAATTATTTAATAACCGGTCATAATTATAATTCAAATCTAAATAATTTTCCCAAAAATCCGGCCCACAAGTTGAAAATTTAAATTCTAATGCGCTTTTCTTTTGAGATATGACTGCTGAATTTTTTCCAGCAAAAACCAAAAAACTGTTGCTGTCGACGGCTCTAAATCTAAAACACTGTCCGCAAGTCAGCGTGTCTATTAAAGAAAAATTGTTTGCTTCTAATTCAAAATTCATCGCCGATTCTCCCCAACAACCAGCATTCTAGCATATATTTTTTATAAAGTCAAGCAAAAATATTTTTTTGGTTATTTTGCACTAAAACATGCTGAAATATATTGTGAAAAATATGCAATTTAACGTCAAAAAGCGCAAGTTAAAAATAAATATGCATATTTTGAAGGAATTTCTTGCGCTTTGCTTTGAAATGGTGTATAATAAACTGCGTGAAATAAATTATAGATTTGTCGGAGGTTAGTTTTTATGCCAGTTATTAATTATGAACAATATTGTCAGATGCTTGACAGAGCATATAATAATCATTATGCATATCCCGCGTTTAATGTTTCAAACATGGAGACTGCGAGCGCTGTTTTGGCGGGGCTTGAAGAGGCAAATTCTGATGGAATAATTCAGGTGTCTGTTGGAGGGGCAACATATGCGTCTGGGGCCTCGATAAAAGACAAGGTTTTGGGGGCAATTGCGCTTTCAAATTATATCCAACTGGTTGCCGACAGTTACAATATCAACGTTGCTCTACACACGGATCACTGCAAACTGTCTAATTTGGATGACTATCTTATCCCATTGATTGAAGAAACCGAGCGCCGGAGAGCTAATGGGCTGCCAAACCTCTTTTCAAGTCATATGTTTGATGGATCGGACATTTTGCTGTCGAAAAATTTAGAAATTTCCAAAAAATTGCTTGAAAAGTGCCATAAAAATGAAATAGTTCTGGAAATTGAGATTGGGGTTGTTGGCGGAGAAGAAGACGGGGTGAATAATGAAGGTGCCGCAAACGAAAAGCTATATTCGACTCCAGAGGATATGATTCAAGCATTTGAGGCCCTGGAAAGCGTTGGCGGGGAGTATATGATGGCTGCGACTTTTGGCAATGTTCATGGTGTGTATAAGCCTGGAAATGTTAAACTGCGGCCGAAAGTTTTGCGGGATGGCCAGGAGGCTTTAAAGGCCAAATATGGGGAAGATAAGCGTTTTAGATTTGTTTTTCACGGCGGCTCGGGATCTGGAAAGGAAGAAATTCAGGAAACTCTTTTGTATGGCGTTGTTAAAATGAATATTGACACAGACACACAATATGCGTTCACTCGTCCTGTTGCGGACCATATGTTTAAAAATTATGATGGGATTTTAAAAATTGAGGGCGAGGTTGGAACAAAGGCTGTTTATGACCCGCGGTCGTATTTGAAAAAGGCTCAGGGGAATATGGCTGGAAGGGTTGTTGAAGCTTGCAAAGATTTGCGTTCCATCAATTCACACATAAATTTTTGATTATGTTTAAAATATTTGACAAAAGCTTGGACATCTTTCATTATTATAGAATAAATTTGCGCGCTTGACTACCTCTGCTCAAAAAAAGTTAACAATCCTAAAAATGAAGTTAGGCTCAAACCGCCCTCAACCACGCCGAAAAAACAATGCTGAAGCCAGTTTCAGCGCAACCGTCTCCCAACGCCCCGTGCGACTTTAGCCTGAATTGTGATGCGCAGTTTGTTTGTCCAATCCGTGAGAAGTG
>CADAPX010000057.1 GCA_902789925.1 Oscillospiraceae bacterium
CACATTTTCCTTCAAATTCCACACGCATAGATTCTACTTCATCCCAAAGGCTATCAACTTCTTTTTTTAGTTCTACAGGGCTGCCTCCCCCTCCAGCAATCTGTTCCAGCGAATCCATGTTCAGCTCATTGTTTTTGTTCTCTTTCATTTTAAACACCTCCTTTCAAACTAAAAATTTTAATCTCGGGGAATTTTATATATAAAATTAAAATACCCCTAAAATTATGATATCACAATTAATCGCAAATGTCAAGATTAAATTTAAAAAATAATTATTTTTTTGTGAATATGAAAATGGATATATCGAAACAAAAAAAGAAAAAACAGAAACCACTTTTGATTAAAAAAATTAACCCCCAACTTTAAACAAAAACGCCGCTTAAAGTTGGGGGTTGATATGTAAAATGTGTTGTTCGAAACTGAAAGGTCATGACTCAGGAGCATACAAAATATTCAATCGCTGCATATGTTTTTTGTCAATAATTTCGTACATTTTGCTGACTTCTAATAACGTAGCTGCCGCTTCCTGTTGTGAAACAGTTCCATTTGCTAATCCCTCTTGAGCTTTAGCAATCATATCTTTTGCTTTTGCCATCATTCCCTCGATTTCTTGAGTCAGTTCATTACTCTCTGTAGCCGCCCGCCTTCCACATATTCATTTCTCGTACTTGTTTTCTCATGAATCCCAGTTCTTTAACTTTACCATATACTGCTAGAATATCCTCTATTTCTTTTTCTTTATCAACATTCCTATTTTCTGGGCCATCTCCTCCGGCAACTTGTTCTAGCGAATCCTTTTGAAGCTCATTGTTTTTGTTCTCTTTCATTTTAGGCACCTCCTTTCAAGTTAAAAATTTTAATATTCGGGGAATTTTTATATATAAAATTAAAATACCCCCAGAATTATGATATCACAATTAATCGCAAATGTCAAGGCTAAATTTAAAAAATAATTAATTTTTTGTGAATATGAAAATGATATATTGAAACTAAAAAAAGAAAAGCCAACAACCACTTTACTGTTGTTTAGAATCAAATGCCCGGGCCCAGGAACTAATTTCATAAAGCCTATTACACAAAGGATCCTATCGTTTCACAACAGATCTTCTATATCCGCAAGTAGGTCAGCCATTTCTTGCTCTCTTTGATATATAAGTCCTTGTAGCTCTAAGATGTTTGCTTTGGCTATCTTCACTGTTTCATCCGCGCCAGGAGACGTGTCAAGCCTTTTCTCCGCCGATCTAAGCGCTTTGCGTTCATTTTCCAATAGTCTCCTCAGTTCGGCCAGTTGATTGTTAATATCGCCCACAGGGTCTGGTTGGACTCCTCCAGCAACTTGTTCTGCCGCGTTCTTGCTAAGTTCATTGTTGTTCTCTTTCATTTTAGACACCTCCTTTCAAGTTAAAAATTTTAATATTCGGGGAATTTCATATATAAAATTAAAATACCCCTAAAATTATGATATCACAATCAATCGCAAATGTCAAGATTAAATTTAAAAATAATTAATTTTTTGTGAAAATTTAAAAATAATTAATTTTTTGTGAATATGAAAATGATATATTGAAACTAAAAAAGAAAAACCAGCAACCACTTTTGAATTTAAAGCCCCCAACTCTAAGCAAAAAACGCCGCTTAAAGTTGGGGGCTGATATGTAGATATTTTAACTATTGTTTAGAACCAAATGCCCGGCCCAGGAACTAATTTCATAAAGCCTATTACACAAAGACTTCAACACATTAACTCATCCCTAGGCTTTTAAGCAGTACGTTTCTTTGTTTAATTTTATCTGATATCAGTCCTTGTAGTTTTGCGATATTAGCCTGGGATTCTCCTACTGTTACGCCCGAACCAGGAATTCCCGATTTAATCCCTTCCAAAGCCTGTTCAAGCGTTCTGTATGAATCGGATAATTCCTCAGAAAGCGTGATCAACTCTTGGTTAAGAGCTTTAAGTTCTTTCAAACACCCTCCTCCAGCAACTTGTTCTAGCGAATCCTTTTGAAGCTCATTGTTTTTGTTCTCTTTCATTTCAGCCATCTCCTTCCAAATTAAAAATTTTAATCTCGGGGAATTTCATATATAAAATTAAAATACCCCTAATATTATGATATCACAATCAATCGCAAATGTCAAGGCTAAATTTAAAAAATAATTAATTTTTTGTGAATATGAAAATGATATATTGAAACTAAAAAAAGAAAAGCCAACAACCACTTTCCAACTCTAAGCAAAAAACGCCGCTTAAAGTTGGGGTTAATATGTAGATATTTTTAATTGCTTTTCACGAAACAAGTTCAAAGACTAGATGCGTCCTAAAGAGTCCTCCAGAGCTTTAAGCCTTTCGCCATGATTACGCAATTCTTGAGCCATATTTTTGGTTACATCGCGTATACTTTCAGCTAACTTCAACGCTGCTGTCAATGTATTAGTTCGTTCAGGACTCCCAGGATCCTCAGCAGCCGCTATTGCTAGTATCCGCTGCAATCCTTCTTGCATCTCCTTTACGTCCTCCAAGGCATAACCCGCCGCATAAGGCGGCCCGCCTCCAGCAACTTGTTTTGCCACGTTCTTGTTAAGTTCATTGTTGTTCTCTTTCATTTCAGACACCTCCTTTCAAGTTAAAAATTTTAATATTCGAGGAATTTCATATATAAAATTAAAATACCCCTAAAATTATGATATCACAATCAATCGCAAATGTCAAGATTAAATTTAAAAATAATTAATTTTTTGTGAAATATATCGAAACTAAACAAGAAAAACCAGCAACCACTTTTGAATTTAAAAAACTAGATGCATCCTAAAGAGCCCTCCAGGTCTTTAAGCTTTTCGCCATGATTATGCAATTCTTGAGCCATATTTTTGGTTACATCTTACATCTCTATAGATAACCCCTTCACTGCTATTAAGACAGCAGTTCATTCAGAACTATTGGATGCTTTAAAAGAAGAATTCAGGGGACAAATATGACCCAGCAAAATAATACAATTAGTGATTTTTTCGTGATTTTAGTTTGAATTAAAAAAGTGCTTGACAACGCAATAAACATATTTTATAATCTAGAAGAATATTTGTTAGAAAAAGGGGTTTTTGCAAGAATGAATGCGGTTGCATATTTACAATTTGACGGGAATGCTAGAGAAGCGATTGAGTTTTATGAAAAGGCATTGAATGCGGACAAAGTCAGGTTTTTGACATTCGGGCAGATGCCAAATCTTGATCTGACTCCAGAAGAAAAGAACATGATAATGGACGCCTATATTGAATTTTCTGGAAATGTTTTGATGCTGAGTGATGTTTTGCCCTCCATGCAGCAGACGGTTGGCAAGGTTTTGCGCGGAAACAATGTTTTGATTAGTTTAATAGGCGCAGATGACAAAACCAATAAAGAGTTGTTTGACAACCTTTCCAAAGGCGGCCAGACGATTATGCCTGTTTCTAGCGTTCCTTGGTCTGGAAGTTTTGGAATGCTGATTGATAAATTCGGAGTGACTTGGAAATTTAACAGTGACGCTAGGGATTTTATTGATGGTTTTGACGCGAAGTAGTTTTCATATTTATCATTTGCTGGTTGTGTGAGGTCTGAAGAGCAAATCGCCTTTTTAAAAAAATTTAACAAAAATTTAACAAATTTTATTTTTATTATGATATAATTCGGATATAAGCTAAATACTATTTCGAGTTAAAAATTTTAAAGGAGATTTGAAAAATATGAAAACAAAGATTATCAAAAAGATTTTGGCAAGCCTGCTTATAGCTGCCACGATAGCAACAGTTTCAGGGGGTGTTGGCGCTATCCCTCCACATCCGAAAAAATATGCTCAAGAGCTTTACAAACAAGTGGATGAAGACTGGGCAAACTCATGTAAAACAGACGAGGCAAAAAAAGTTTGGCAACAAAAGTATAGCAAAGATAATGTCACAAAAATATTAAATGATTTAAGCGAATGCGCATCCGACCCTGAAGCCCGAAAAGAAGTGACAGATGTTTTGAGACGCATGATCAATTTTGAACTTTTAGATTGTCTTGAGCCAAATGAAATTGTGACAGCAATAAAAACACTTTTTGTATGCCAAGAGGATGAGCGTGCTGAATATTGGTCGGTGAGCGCAATTTCTGATATTGTTAAAAAAGACTTTATGAAAAAGCTCAGCTCGGAGCAAATTTTTCAAATAATAGACATTTCTCAAAAATATAACAAGGCCAGTTGGATTATTGAATTGATGGCCGACGAAGATTCGTTTAAAAATTTTAACAAGCAACAGGTTTTGGATTTGCTCAATATCGCAAAAAAAGAATTTTCAGATGATTTTCGCGTGATGAAGGTTGTGAAATGTGTTGTTAGAGAGGGCTCGTTTTCAAAACTTTCCCCCGAGCAAATTTTTGATGTTATCAAAGTTTTTTTCAAAGGCGTATATAGTGATGACTGGGGCAACAATTTAAAATCCTTCGCTCAAACAATTGAATTAATGGCCGAAAAGCACCTTTTAAAAGGGCTCAGTTCTGCGCAAATTTCAGACATAACAAAGGCTTTGCATGTTTGCGCTAGTCACACAATTAACGATGAAGTTGAAGCGGAGCTAAGGAAGCACGGACGTTTTTCGAACCTTTCATATTTAAATGCAAAATCATACGGATTTTCAAAAGGTGATGCTGCCAGGTCAAGCGTTCAAAAAGCTATTGGTTTTATGATTAATGATGGTTTGTTTGATGGATCTAAACCGGATCAAATTATAGATGTTTTAGCAGTTTTAAAATCTTGTCTGATTTGTGAAATATATGGAGCTAAATCTAATATTGACATTGCAGAAAATATTCAATATATGGCTAAAAGGGGTCTGTTTGGCGCGCTTGAAGAAAAAGGCTTTTGGCTAATATTTTATATTTTGGATACAGTAGCAAATACGCGCTTTGAAGGAACTTTCTCATCCATTGATCACTACTATGTCACGCTAGCTTTAAATAGCATATTAGAATCAAAGCCAGCATGTTTAACGCCTGAAATTCAAAGCCAATACCAATCTCTTTTAGCAAAATGTAAAGATGGTTATGATAAACATTGTAAGTTTTAGGGTTGAAGTTTACCATGACATTTAAATTAAAAAAGCACTAGCACGGGTTTGCTAGCGCTTTCTTTTCGCGCTCTTGAGGACGCAAACCTTCCGCCTATCACGGGCTCTTTCAAAAAACTTGCTCTTGAGAGAGGGTTAATATTACAGTCCGTTGTGAGATGGCGGCGCCTTGATGGCTTTTGGCATGGCTTTTTGGAACGAGATTGAAGATTGTTTAATATATTGAGTTTTTAATTAAAGAGCCATATATTTTAAGCAAGAACGATTGAGGAGACAAATATAACCCACCAAAACTCAACGTAAATTTGACAAATTATTATTTGACACGCAAAAACCATTGTGGTATAATGAGTGCGTTTTGTCGTGGATTTTGGCAAGTGATGTCTATAATAATGAAAATGGCAGGATACGCGGAGAGTGAAGTTGATGTGTTTAGGATCCAAAACTAAAAAACCATACCTTATATTGATTTTTCTAGTATTAATCAGTTGTTTATTAATATACCACAGCTGTGTGTTTGGAAATAATTTTTTCATGTTTGGCGATATAGGCTCCGACACAGAGTCTCAGTATCTCATGTGGTATAGCTCTATTGTTGACAAAATTAGAGCTGGAACGTTTTGCTTTTGGGATTTTAAGAACGGCTTTGGAGCAAGCATTGCGCCAGAAAGTTTATATGACCCGTTTCAGCTTTTGATTTGCGGTTTTGGAGCGCTTTTTGGAGCTTCATCCATCCCATATTTTTTGGTATATGTTAATATATTTAAGATAGTTTTAGCGGGCCTATCTATGTATTATTTTTTAAATTGTTTTGATTTATCCGACAAAGTCAAAATAATATCATCGTATATGTATGCTTTTAATGGATTTATGATTGTTTGGGGGCAGCACTATAGCTTTGCAACTATTGTTGTCTATTTGCCTCTTCTTTTCGCAGCAATTGAAAAATCTATTTTTAATCGAAAAAAGTGGATTTTTTTAACAATAATAACAGCAATTATAGGAATATATAGTTTCTATTTTTTATATATGTCTTTGATCACGGTATTTATATATTGCATATTTAGAATATTGGGCAATAATTATAATATTAAAGAATGCTTTAAAATTTTATTGAGAAACTTTTTTTCGGCTTTATTGGGCATAGGACTGGCGTGTTTTTCAATATTGCCGTGTGTATATGTTATTTTAAACGTGTCGCCCAGAATATCAAGCGACGTCAATATATTGGAGGCTTTGGCTTCAAATTTTTGCTTTTTTAACAAAGGATATTATTATATGCTTATCTGCCGAGCATTTTCCAGTAATTTGCAAGGAACAACCAGCTTTTCAGGATATATTAATTACTATGAGTCATTGAATTTTTGCTGTTCCAATTTGTTTGTTTTTCTTGCGTTTCAGTATATTTTTTCTGTCTTTGGCAAAAATATTCCTAAAAAAGAGATATATAAAAGAAGCATCATAATTTTCCTGTTGGCGTTTGCATTTTTTCTGAAAATTGGAGGTTTTATTTACAACGGATTTGCATACAGTATGTGTCGGTGGACATTTGCTGTTATTCCTATTTTGATCCTTTTGTCGGCTAAAATGCTAAATGAGATTGTGAAGTCAAAAAAGGTTAGTATGGCTGGGGCTGTTTGCTACTTTTTGCTGACTTTTGCGGTTTATATTTTCGCATATAAAAATATGAGCTCAAGCGCAGAATATCAGATAAAAATCAACATTGTCATTTTATTTTTAACTGCAATTTGTGTTGGTGTGGTTATAATGATATACTGTTTTAAAAAAGTGAATATGTCGAAAAAAGTTCTGTTTTTATCTTTGGTTTCAATAATATCCGTCAACATAATTTCCGATAGCCACACGTCTGTTAACTCTCGAGATCTTATAAAAAAAGACGGCGACTATATATCTTCAGTCTATAATCAAAATATTGCAAGTGCTGTCAAATATTTAAGAACAATTGATCCTTTTTTCTGGCGAGTTGAAAAAACATTCACATCTGGCCCTTTAAACATGCTGGATCCTCTGGCTCAAAATTATTACGGAATCAACACATACAACTCTCTAATAAATAAGAATATATTGAAATTTAATCAAAATATTTGGAAAAATATACAAAAATATGCATTTTCATATCAGCGATTTAATGATGCTAAACAAGACCACATAAAGGCTTCTTTGGTTGGCTTGAAATATATTCTCTCTGATAGTGATGAAAAAATAAACGGATTCACAAATATTGCTAGATTTGGGGATATTTTCGTTTGGAAAAATAATTGCGAGGTCGCGATTGGAAGATTTTATACTAAAACCATAAATAAATCGTCCGTTGAAAAAAATAAATATAAAGACGAAAATGTTTTGCAAGATCTTAAAAATGAATCAATCATAGAAAAAAATGGATATAATGTCGACAGCATTTTAACTGATGCTTTGATTTTAGAAAATGATGAATTTAACATTTCCGACTCGGATCTAGATTATTATAAACGCGACCATTCAAATCAAGAATTGCTGAATAGATTCGAAAAAATGCCACTGGTTGAATTTAAAATTGGAGAAAATGATGAATTTTTAAGCGGCGAGGCAGATGTTTCGCAAAGTGGGATGCTTTTGATAACTGTCCCATATGAAGGAGGTTGGAGCGCATATGTTGACAATAAAAAAGCAGACATTTTGCAAGCGTTTTATGGATTTTCAGCTTTAAAACTTAGCCCGGGAAAGCATAAAATCGAATTAAAATTCACGCCGCCTTGGCTTTGGGAAGGCTCAATAATCAGTTTAATATCATTACTTATCATAATTATTCTTTTAATATGTCAAAAATTTTTCATTAGGCCAACAAAAAATAAAGACGCATCGACTTAAAAAATCAATGCGTCATAGCCTCATTCAGCTTATTTATTTAACATTTTTTCTTCTTTTCCGAGAAGCAACATATCCCAGACCAGCGATTCCTGAAGCGCTAACAGCTAGAGCAACAATCGCAGCAGAAAAGTGATCAATTCCGGATCCTGTTCCCTTGATTATGCGCCCTCTAAGGTCCGAGCCACCGCCGCCGCCGCCAGCAGCACCAGCTTTGTCTCCTTGACCAGGTTTTAGTGTTATGAGATTTGGATCGCCGCTCCCATTTCCGTTTTGAGGGTTAATAATTGGATCTAGGCGAACAACATATCCATTTGCATCAAAAATAATCTTGTAATCCCTGTTTTCAACCTTCTCTTGACCTTGTAAAAGATTTTCACCCTCGGTATA
This sequence comes from Oscillospiraceae bacterium, assembly GCA_902789925.1. Lineage (GTDB taxonomy): Bacteria > Bacillota > Clostridia > Oscillospirales > Ruminococcaceae > RUG12519. The sequence goes on from CADAPX010000057.1 coordinate 8,335, forward strand.
GTAAGAAGATAACAAAAGACGTGCAAGCTTTTTATAAAAATCAGCAGCATTTTGTCTGGGGAGCCTATCCAGCAATGAAAAATCTTCATTTGTCCCTAAATAACGCTTCGTTCCAATTTCATTTGCGTTCAAAAATATCAATCGCTCCATTAAGCCAGTTACACTTATTGCATCAACAAAGCTATCCAACCCGGTGGCTTCGCGGTCGCCGGCACCTAAAGCTTTGTCATATGCAACCATCGCTCTGAAGAGTGCTCGCAGACACAAAGCGTCATGCTTTTGCTGGTTAGTTTCTGGATTTAGATTATAAATTTCGCGTACCTTGTTGAGGAATTTCCAACTATCATAAACAATTCCCTTATACGGTTTTTCCCGACCATCTCTGTGTTGAACAGTGTAGTAGATAGCCCCCCAATCTAGCAAAAGGTTAAAATCATCTTTAACTCTCCAGCCGCTTTGCCAATAACCTTCGTCGTGGCCAAAATTGGTTAGCATTGCCCTTAAATTGTTTTCCTCGGCATCTAGAGCAGCTTGAAATCCATCACCATTAGGACGCACGATCCAATCCGCCCAATTGTCAGTTACACAACCTTCAGTAAGTGCGAGATCCGCCTCTGCCACCTCAGCATAGTGAAGGACATCCGAAAACAAGCTCAACCATCCAGCATGACCTCCAATAGTCCTGGCATTGTTGTTATCGGGATAATGTACCAATAATCCACTAATCTTCTCTGCAATTTCCTCCTTACTAAACGCGCTTGCGACTCCACTTGATAGCGCAAGGCTAACTGCAACCAAAGCAGCTGTAAAGATTGACAACAATTTTTTAATTTTTCCCATGATTTTCCTACCTCCTAAAAAATTAATGTATTTAATAAAATAAAATCAAATCAACTCGCAACCTTTCCACTTTGTTAATATTATATCGACAATTTTTTCCAAATGCAATTGGTAATTTTAACAAATAATTTACTAAATTTTTAAAAATTTACTGCTCAAAAACAATTTTTGTAGTAAAACACGAACATCTTGTGGGATTTATTCGTTTTGTGAATTTTAACAAAATATTTTTAAAAAAAATTAATTGAGTGTTTTTTTAATTGCGCTTCGAATTTTTGATTAATTAAAAAATTTTGGGGTGACAATTTATATAGCAATATAGCACAGTCAATTTATCCAAAACAAAACTGTGATTTTATTAGGTTATATTTGTCCCCTCAAAAGCCCTCCTTAAAAAATCCAACTCTTTGCCCATTTTTCAAAACAATTTTAAATATCCTCAACCCTGTTATAAAAAACAATGCAAAAACCCTCAAAGCGCCGCCATCTCACAACCAACTGTAATATTAAACCTTCCTAAGCCTCCCTGCCTCTTTTAAAGTCTCCTCAACAAGCGGTAGGTTAACTTCCTCCATAGCTCCCCCTAAAAACCCTCTTAAAAACATTCACCATATATATATTACCATTTGTTAAAAAAATTTTGTAGAAAATGCGTGTTTTAAATGAGAAATATTTGTGCAAAATAGACAATATTTAATACCAAAAAATTTGAACTAAAAATATAATATTTGGCCAAATAAAATTATTATATTTTAGAATAAATATAGATATTGCTTGTTTTGATGCATATATTCAACATAATACAAAAATTTTAGCCGGGTTTAAAATTTAGAAAAAATCAACCTCAAGTTAACAAAATATTCATAAATGTTAACAATTAATGAATAAAATTTTTATAAAACAGCATTTGCAAATTTTCGCGATTTAGTGTATAATTGATATATAAGATTACTGAGGGGGCAGTTAAGCTATGAGTTTAACCCGGTGGGTTTTGAAAAAAGAGGATACACAAAAAGCAAATGAATTTAAAGAAAAATTTGGATTTGGCGATTTGGTTTCAAGAATTTTGTCTTCAAGAGACTTAACCTGCAATCAATTTGAAGAGACGTTTTCATGCAAATCAATCGAATCTCCCTTTGCTTTGAAAGACATGGACAAAGCTGTTAAAAGGATTAACGAAGCTTTGGAAAATAACGAAAAAATTGCAATATATGGAGACTATGATTGCGATGGAATTTGTTCGGCTGCAATTATCTATACATATTTGCGCTCGAAAGGAGCCGATGTTTTGGAATATATCCCTGAACGCTCTGAAGGATATGGAATTTCAACTTTGGGGATAGATTTTTTAAAAGAGCAAGGGGCTGATTTGATAATAACAGTTGACAACGGCATAGTTGCGTTTGATGAA
>CADAPX010000058.1 GCA_902789925.1 Oscillospiraceae bacterium
TTTAAAACGCGATCAAGGAAAGGATTAAAGGGCAACCTCTTGCGGACGTTAACCTACCGCTTGTTACGGAGGCTTTCAAAGAGGCTGGAGGGCGAGAAAGGCTTAATATTACAGATAGTTGTGAGCGGGCGGAGCTGACTTCGTTTTTGCATTGTTTTTTAAAACGCGATCAATGATATTGAAAATTGTTGGGTATTTTTAGCAAAAAGCTTAATTTTTTTAAAGAGAGGATTAAAGGGGACAAATATAACCCAACTAAATAACACAATTTATGGATTTTTGCAATTTTGCTTGACATAGGACGTTTTTTGGTGTATAATGCTCTTAAGCAGTTAGCGGTGGCTAACCAAAAGGATGTTTTTGTGAAAACGCTAGGAGTGTATAATGAATGAGAACACTTAATGACACTAAAATCGGGGAAGAAGTTCGAGTCAGCAAAGTTGTTGGAAATTTCGCCCTCAAGAGAAGAATAATGGACATGGGCGTGACTAAAGGTGTGAAAATATTTGTTAAAAAATTTGCCCCGTTCGGAGATCCTCTGGAGATAACTGTTAGGGGATATGACCTTTCTTTGAGAAAAAACGAAGCTGAAAATATAATAATAGATTGATGTATTTTATAGTTAGACTGATATATTAGGAGAGATGCAGATATATGTCCATAACCATAGCATTGGTTGGAAACCCAAATTGTGGAAAAACAACATTATTCAATAATTTGACCGGACATTCCCAGTATGTTGGGAACTGGCCTGGGGTCACTGTTGAAAAAAAGGAAGGCAAACTGAAGGGGAAGGATTGTGTGAAAATAGTTGACCTTCCTGGAATATATTCGTTATCGCCATATAGTTCGGAAGAGGTTGTCAGTCGAGATTTTTTGCTCACCAAAGCGCCGGACGTGATAATTAATGTTATAGACGGAACTAATTTGGAGCGAAATTTATATTTGACGACGCAGCTTTGTGAAATGGGGATTCCTGTGGTTTTGGCCGTGAACATGATGGATATTGTCCGGAAAAACAACGATAAAATCGACATAAAAATGCTTTCTGAAAAGACAAAATGCAAAGCAATTGAAATATCCGCCCTGAAATCTTTTAATAATATGGCTGTGGCTGAGATTGCGATAAATGTTGCTAAAGAGAAAAAAATTTCTCACGTTTTTCCTAAATATTCAACTGAGATGGAAAGATATTTATCTGATATATATAAAATAGTGCATGATAATAAATTGATAAATAATTTAAATTTTAGATGGTATATCACAAAAATATTCGAACGAGATGAAAATATACTGCGCTTTTTGAATTTAAATGATGAGGATATGGCTGAATTAAATAAAATTATTGACGATGCGCAAATGAGATTTGATGATGATTCGCCAAGCATATTGATAAATGAAAGATATAATTACATAACCGAGTTAGTGCGGTTTTTTTATAAAAAGTCTAATAAAAAGTCTAATATAACTAACAAAATTGACAATATACTGATAAATCGTTTTTTTGCTCTGCCAATATTTGCTGTGATGATCAGTTTTGTGTATTTAATATCAATAACGCTGGTTGGAAAGCCGATTTCTGATTGGTTGAGCGGAACGTTTTTTAATGATTTTGTGAAATCTCCGGTTGAAAATTTTTTAGGATATATTCAAGTGGCTGACTGGTTAATAAATTTAATAACAGAGGGAATTATTTCTGGGGTTGGGTCTGTTTTATCGTTTGTTCCACAAATATTAGTTTTATTCACATTTTTATCATTGCTTGAAGATTGTGGATATATGACTCGGATTGCCTTTATAATGGACCGCATTTTGCATAAATTTGGCTTTTCTGGCAAAAGTTTTATTCCATTTCTAATATCGTCAGGCTGCACCGTTCCAGGCGTTATGGCCACAAGGACAATAGAAAATGAAAATGAGCGAATGATAACCATGATAACAGCGTCCTTCATTCCGTGTAGTGCAAAAATCCCTGTTATTGCGCTGATATGTGGAGCTGTTTTGCCGGATGTTTGGTATATAGCGCCTATAATATATTTTGTTTGCATATTAATAATTATAATATCTGGGGTTATTCTCAACAAGCTTCAACTATTTAACAGTAAGGAAAATAATTTTGTCATGGAGCTTCCAGCATATCACCTGCCTTCTTTAAAAAACACGGCCATACACGTCTTGGAAAACACAAAATCCTTCATAGTTAAAGCTGGAACGGTCATATTTTTGGCAAGCATTTTGATTTGGTTTTTATCTAATTTCGGGGTTGGTCAAAATGGCCTGGAAATGGTTGATTCGCAGGAGTCATTTCTTGCAGCTATGGGCAAATTTATCTCTCCTTTTTTTGAACCGTTGGGATTTGGTCACTGGGAAGCCGCAGTTGCGACTATTTCGGGCTTAATTGCCAAAGAAAACATAATAAACACAATAGGTGTTGCGTCGAATTTGTCTGAAAATAACATAAATATATCAGAAAAAATTGCAGCCATATTTCCAAACGCGATTTCAGCCTTGTCTTTTCTTGCATTCAACCTGTTCTGCGCCCCGTGTTGCGCCGCGATTGGCTCAGTTTATAAACAAACCCGCAGCTTAAAATGGACAGGTTTTGCCATACTTTTTCAAACATCAGTCGCATATGTCATTTCATTAATAATATATCAAATATTTGGCATTATGTTCGGATATTTATCATTTGGATTTTGGACGCTTTTAACGCTTATTATACTTGTTTTCACTGCGTTTTTGGCTTTTAAACCCAACCGAAAATTGGAGCACACAAATGTTTGAGCTTATTGCGCAAAATATATCAACAATTATAATATTATTGGTTTTAATTATAATTATTATGTTGGCGCTGAAGTATATATTTAAACAAAACCAAAAGAACAGTTGCTTGAGTTGTTGCAAAAATTGCCGTGGATGCTCGTGTGATAAAAATGTGACATCAAGCAACTTTGAATCATAATATTATAATATTGTTTAAATAAATTTAATAAACTAAGTCTCAAATAAACAACAAAGCTCAAGGTTATCAATCTATATGCTTTATTTTTCCGCTGATTTTATGTATTTTTCAATAATTATAATAATTATAGGTTGACATTTTTTAAATTCAGTGATATGATTGATATATGGAGTTTTTTAAAATTTTATTATGCTTCGGAGGATCTATATAAATGGATAGTTCATCGAATCGTTGCTACAGGTGCATGAATATTCTCAAAAAAGAGGCGCTTGTTTGTCCTAATTGCAAAAATAAAATTCAGCCCACGTTCAAAAACAGCGATTTTTTAAAGCCAGGGACGATTTTATCCAATAGATATATTATTGGCGACGTTATTTCGCAAAACCACGAGAGCATAACCTACATAGCCTTTGATCAACATCTAGACGCAAAGATTGCAATCAAAGAATTTTTTCCTCATTTTCTTGTTAAGCGATCTGAGTCGGGTGAAATTTCCCTGGAATCACAAAAATCCGACCTATTCGATAAAATCAAACTTGAATTTGCAAATTTACATGACTCGCTGTCTAAATTCAGGACTATACCTAATATATTAAAAGTTTTCTCTATATTTTTTAGCGCAGGCACTGTATACGTCATACAGGAACTGCCGCAGGGAATTACTTTGCGTAAATATTTATCTAAATATTACGGGGAGCTTTTGTGGTCTAACTGCTCAAGCATGTTTCTGGAATTGATAAAATCAATCAAACATTTTCATGACGGCGGCATAGTTCATGGTGGACTGTCGCCCGAAACGCTTCTTGTATATAATAATCAATTCAAAATAACAGGATTTTCTACAAAATATCTCAGAATAAAGCAAAAAATTATACCTTATGAAATATATGATGGATATGCAGCTCCAGAACAATATGATATACATGCCCTCGGGCCATACTCAGACGTGTATGGAACAGCTGCGGTGATGTATAAATCGCTCACAGGGACCATGCCGGTTGCATCCAACACCAGATCATCAAACGACAACCTAATCCCGCCCGAAATTTTAAATCCAAACATTCCTAAAAACGTTTCCTTTGCGATTATGTCAGCTTTGAATCTTTCGCCGAAGATTAGAACGCAGACAATGGAAGATTTTTACGCAGACATCATAACCCCGCCCAGGTCATCCAGCCAAGAAACGGAAAAAATAAAAATCCAAAGCGAATTTCACTTTGCTAGAAGCTCCATTGTTCCCGATCAAAAACACGAAATGAAGACCCACAAAGTGATCCTGCTGGCCATGACAATTTCAATTGGAATCGCTGTTTTTTTTCTGGCAATTGCTGTGTTAATCCTGTTTGGCGGCGATTTATTTTAAAACTCAAAACACCCAAATGCATATATTTCACTCAAGCACAAACCGCATAAAAACTGGATTATGATCTGAATAGGCAAATTTGGTGTCAATATTTTTGAGTTTGGTCACTTTAACATTACAAGAAACTAAAAATCCATCAAGAACAAACGTCGTGTAATCCGGCCCATACGGCACATCGCTTGAGCGACAAGTGGGAATCAGCTCTTGATCATCGTATTTTAAGGCTTGCAAAATTCCTTCTGGGAGAAAATCTTTAGGGAAAGGCTGGGCCCAGCTAAGTTCCCTTGCTTTTTCGCTTCCCAGGGCCAAAACTGAATCCCCTGTAAAATCGTGATTAAAGTCTCCGCCGCAAACAGTGTAGTTTCCGTTTTCATATTCTTTGCGCATGTCCGAAAGAAGCTGTTTTATTTGAGAATCTCGAATTTTGCTGTCTTCGCAAAAGGCCGAAAGATGAACATTATATAAAACCAACTCTTTGCCATTTTCAACCATTATGCGCGAAACGCTGTAGCACCGATCAAGATCAAAAAATCGTTCAAATCCATCGGAAACAGCCAAACTTCGCCGCAAAGCTCGCTCAACTTTTGCTTTACTCAGCGTCATAATGCCTGAATTACATGTGCCGTGTGGTTGAGTTAAAGGATATGCTAAAAACACAGAATGGAAGTTAACTGCAAAAATTTGGTCATACTCGGGAAAATACTTTGCTATTTGATCTTGCTGATTTACATGATAGCGTGCTGAGTTGAATCAGTGTCAACTTCCTGGAAAAAAACAAAATCCGGATCAAATGAAAGCGCCTTATTTGCGGCCATGTCTATATTAGCCACGGCGCTTTCTTTGCTGCTGGCCAAAGTATGAGTTCCTCCATCCATAAAAAATGTAAAATCAGGTGAATATGCGCCAAAACCACAATTTTGAGTTATGATGGTGTATTCCGTGTTGAGATTCACACATTGCGTCTGGGATTTTCGTGAAATCTTCAGATCCTGCATATCCTGTATGCGGTTATATGAAACAATAACATATAAAACATAGCACACAACCACCGCCGCGACAATAGCGCTGGTTAGACCAACGATTTTCAAGATTCTCTTTATCAAAACAAAAACCCCCTTAACGCGACCAGAAGTGATTTTACATATCATCTTTAAGGCTAAAGGAAAGCTCTTCCCCGCAATTTGAGCAAACAACATCACTTGTTGCTATCATATCATCATCCAAATAAATCACGTTTTCACAATTTGGGCACAAAGCCTTGTATGAGGCGCTTTCTTCATCGCCACAACAGCCACAATTTGCACGCTCACACCCATAAACAATGTCCTCAACCCGGGCCAAACTCTCGTCCAGTTCATCAATAATTTCGCCATTTTCAGAACATTTCGCATTCAATTTTTTAACATCCGTTGCTAGATCTTCCGACAAATCCACAACTGCTTTGAAAATTTTAGTTTCATCCCCAAGAGGATTCAGGTTCATTTGCTCAACCAAATCCTTTATGTGGGCTGATTTTTCAATTAAATCCACAAAACCCCTCCATTTAGTAAAAGATATAACATAAGCAAACTAGGCGCGTTCCATATATTCCCCAGTTCTTGTGTCTATTCTTATTTTATCGCCCTCATTGACAAAAAGCGGAACTTTGATCTGGGCTCCCGTCTCCAAAACAGCTGGCTTTGTCGCATTTGTTGCTGTGTTGCCTTTGAAACCAGGATCGGTTTTAGTCACACAAAGTTCAACAAAATTCGGCGGCTCAACGCCAAAAACAACGCCTTTATATGACAAAACTTTAACCTCCATCTCTTCTTTAACAAATTTAAAATTATCGCCCAATTTATGCTCATCAATTGGAACCATGTCATATGTTTCAGAATCCAAAAAATAGCGCAATGGCCCCTCAGAATATGAATACTGCATGATGCGGCGTTCAATATATGCAAGAGGGAATTTTTCCGTTGGGTTAAAAGTCCTTTCAAGAACTGTTCCCGTCATAACATTTTTTATTTTCGCGCGAACAAACGCCGCTCCTTTGCCGGGCTTAACGTGTTGAAATTCAACAATTTGAAAAACATTGCCATCCATATCAAATGTCACGCCATTTTTAAAATCTCCTGCTGAAATCATAAACCAACCTCCTGTGTTTTAATAAAAACTTCCGTAAATCATTCTACACCAAACAAAAAAATAATGCAAGCACATTTTAAAAAATTATTTTAGATGTATAGTAGCTCTTTTGGATATTTGGTTGGGTTATATTTGTCCCAATTTAAGTTTCTCCTTAAAATATTCGACTCTTTACTAAAATTCCCAACAAATTAAGCCGTCCTCGAATTCGTCCCCAAAAGCCATGCGGGAAGCCACTTGAGCGCCGCCATGAGACCATCGACCATGTAATTCAACCTTCCTCAAGGACAAGTTTAGTTGAAAGCGCCAATGACAAGTGGTAGTTAAGCGTCCTCGAGGGCGATTGATAGCGTTTGACAAATTATGGAAAACATGTTAAAATGCTTTAGCTGAGCTGAACCGAGCTATGCTATAATGTTGCCCTTTTGTTTTGTTGAAAAGTGGCTGTGTTTCAGGCTTGTCTGTGGAGGTGGGACTTGGACTTTGGCTTGAACTTAGTAAAAAAACATTTAATTTTGATTATATTAATGTTTTATTAAAATCAAGGAGAAAATTTATATGTATAACAAATTTAAAGTAAAAAAGAAAATTACATCTATTGCCCTTGCTCTGTTTATGACAGCGTCGTCAGTTGCAAGTCTTCCAATGAATGTTTTTGCTGGGACTGTTTATGCAGGAAAGCGGAAGAATGCTGCAGCTACGACGTCAAATGTCGTTTATGATTTTGACATTAAAAATGTAATTGAATTGCGCCCTGGACAAACTTTTAATGTGAATTACTACGTCAGAAATATCCAGCCACAGGGCGCATCCGTTAGTTATACTGTTGGATCTCAGACTGCTTTTGTAGATGGCAAAAATGTATTTGATGCGGATGGAAAGGTTCAAAATCCCGGGCTCGCAAAGGCTAAAGTGACAGTCGGTAATGTTTCAAAAGAAGCCTATGTAGTTGCAGCAGACATGAACAAAATTTTAAGCTACGCCAACGACGCCCGCTTAGACGCCTTCGACTCCTTATGGAAATGCAACGGCGACCGCTTATGTAGATACGACAACTCCTCATGGGGATGCTACCACGATCCCTTCTCGGAATACCATTACCCCGACAACATCCAACGCGTTGTCCAATACAAGTACCACGACCACTACGAGTACAACCGCGATCTTTCCTACATCTGCGAAATCGACTACGCCTTCAACGACTGCACCCATGCTGTAGCTTATGCCGCCACCCGCGCTAATGGTGGTCGTAAACGTGAAATGGAGCTCAAAAATTATTACGGCGCCTACTCCGCCGCTTGCTCCAGCTTTTCTCTTCCCATGACCCCTATGTTGCTCTCATCCTATCAAAGCTACGTAGATTATATTGTTGAAAAAATCGTTGCAGACTATAGAAAGGCAAGATTTGATGAACCAGAAAAGAAAGATTGGCT